>NZ_CP017704.1:2097500-2397500 GCF_002243645.1 Peribacillus simplex NBRC 15720 = DSM 1321
GCTTCTTCGTTATCGAAAGTCCTAAGCCACTGCCTGTTTCACTGCGATTTCTCACTTTATCAACTTTATAAAAGCGATCAAGGATATAAGGGAGGTCTTCTTCTGGAATTCCCATACCCGTGTCCGCAATCTTCACTTCTACAAAGCCATCTATTTTCTTGATTTGAATAACAATCGAACTACCGATATCAGAGTACTTAATACTGTTGGTTATCAAATTGGTCCATACTTGATTTAAAAGTTTCTCATCTGCAAAAATGACGGTTGAAGGCAAATCCATTTCGATCACCATATCTTTTTCCCGCCAATTCCATTCCAGCATAAACATCACTTGCCTTATTTGTTGTGCTAAATCAAAACTAGACCGTTGCAGCGGGTCATCCTCTTTATCCAACGAAGCAAGCATGAGCAGCTGTTTGCTTAACAACGACATGCGCCTGCTTTCTTTTTCAATAATGGACAAGTACTGATTTCTTTGTTCTTTTGTTAATTCCTCCGATTGGAGGGTTTGAGAAAAACCTTGGATGGATGCAAGCGGAGATTGAATTTCATGAGATACATTCGATACGAACTCCTGTCTCATTTCATCTAACCGCTGTATGCTTTGAGTCATTTTCGAGAAATGCTGTGCCAAATCCCCTATCTCATCGCTTCGGGTGACATTCAATTCACTACTATAATCCCCATCAGCGATTCTCTTTGTTGCTTCCGTTAATTTCGTAATTGGCTTAACAATGAAACGCGTGTTAATAATAACAAATAAAAAACTGAGTAGGAGCGTAAGTACGAGCAAAACAGCAAGGAAAAAGCGGAACTCTCCAAACTGCAGTTCTATATTCGGCCTTACAAACAAGGCATATTTCTCGCCATCCACATTAATTGGGACCCCAACGCTATTGATTAATACATCCTCAAAAAACCCCGTAATAAACAGCCCATTATTATAATTAGCAATCCCTTGATAGGTTTTCCCGTTCAAAACTCCTGAAATCGTGTCTGAATCCAAAGCTGTTTCTCGAAACGGCTCCCCATATAAAGTCCCTTCACCCTGCTCATTAAATAAATACATTTGATAGTGCAATCCTGCTATATGATTTAAAAACGCATCAATATCCTGACCTGGATTTTCTTCATATAAGGAGACGATATCAGCAGCAACTTTGCTTATCTTCTCGCCATTGTGTGGTTTCTGAACCTTATGATAATAGACATTGGAAATTAAAAAAGCGATGACACTGGCAAGCACCATGATCAAAATGGTTTGAATAACAATCCTGAAATAAAGTGTTTTCACTTTTTATTGACCTCCAGTTTATAACCTAAGCCACGGACAGTCGTTATCATAAAATCATCGGTACGCCCGGTAAAACGTTCCCTTAACCGTTTAATATGGACATCAACCGTCCGATCATCCCCTTCAAAATCAGCACCCCACACCAGTTCAATTAGCTGCTCACGTGTAAAGACCTGATCAGGAAAACTCCCCAGCTGAGCTAAAAGCTCAAATTCCTTGAGCGGCAGGAGCAACGTATTCCCCTTTATTCGCACTTCATAACTTTTACGGTCAATAACCGTTTGATTCAATGATATGGATTCAGAATTCACCATACGGTACCTTCGCAATAGCGCTTTTATCCGAAATAGAAGTTCCCGTGGCTCAAATGGCTTTACGAGATAATCATCCGTACCCGCAAAGTACCCCTTTTCCTTATCGATAAGCTGATCTTTAGCTGTCAATAAAATGACCGGCAGATCATATTGATCCCGGATTTCCTTACAAAGATCCAGTCCGTTTTTAAACGGCATCATAATATCAACAACCGCTAGATGGATCCGTTCCTTCTCCAGTATCAAGGAAGCTTCATTCCCGTCCTTCGCTTCTGAGACCATGTACCCTTCCTTTTCCAAGTGAAATTTAAGCAACTCCCGAATATGCCGATCATCATCCGCAATTAATATATGTATCAAAGAAACCACCTCTCCACTTCTTTTATAACACTGGCTAAACATACAATAGCAATAATTAATCCTGTAAAACAACAAAATACTATTTCCTACTCTAGAAAACCTGTAACTACTTTCCATAAAATTAGTATGCCAATAATTTGCACCCCTCTTATTTTTCAAAAAAAAGAAAAAGGATAAAAGTGAACAGAATATCTAAAACCTATCCGCTTTTTCTTTGTTAACCATCATATTCATACTATTTCAGCGCTAGAGAATTACAGTTCAAAAAAAAGGTTTCAAATATTCTGAATATAAACTATAATTGATTTATTTTAAAACATCTAGGAGGTCACTATGGGTTTAGTAGAGAAAATCAGCGGATTTGCTGGTAAAACGTTTACCTTATGGGTCATTATATTTGCAGTTATTGCGTATATCTCACCTAATCATTTTATATGGATAGGAGACTATATTGTTCCATTATTAGGAATTGTCATGTTTGGCATGGGACTTACTTTATCAGCAGCGGATTTTAAAGAAGTTTTCCGACGTCCGAAAGAAGTTGCATTAGGGGTAGCAGGACATTTCATCATTATGCCATTATTGGCATTTGTATTAGCAATAGGGTTCGATTTGCCCAAAGAAGTGGCTGTTGGTGTTATTTTGGTAGGGTGTTGCCCTAGTGGAACAGCTTCAAATGTCATGGTGTTTCTTGCGAGAGGGAATGTTGCGCTTGCAGTTGCCATTGCTTCTGTTTCCACTATTCTAGCGCCTATCGTAACTCCCCTGCTTATTCTGCTCTTGGCAAGTAAATGGGTCAATATCAGTATTGGGTCTTTATTCATTTCCATAATTCAAGTGGTGATTATCCCACTGATGCTTGGATTCATTGTTAAAAAGTTTTTTGGTAAACAGGCAGAGGCTGGTGCAAAGGCTTTACCTCTAGTATCTGTCATTTCTATCGTTCTGATCGTATCAGCCGTAGTAGCTGGCAGCCAAGCTCAGCTGGCTAAAACAGGCTTGCTTATTTTTGCAGTAGTCGTTCTTCATAATGTTCTTGGTTTTTTACTCGGCTTTTTCTTTGCTCGTTTATGCGGGATGGATTTAGCAAAACAGAAAGCTGTTGCAATGGAGGTTGGTATGCAGAACTCTGGTTTAGGTGTAGCTATAGCAACAGCACATTTCTCACCTTTAGCCGCTGTACCTAGTGCCATTTTCAGTGTTTGGCATAATATATCAGGTTCCGTTCTAGCCTATATCTTCAGTCGTATGAAAGATAAGAAAAATGTAGGGACCGTTAAAAATAATACTATAAAAACAGACGCATCATAATATGTTGGAGATGAACCAAAAACTCTTTTCATTAAATGAATAAAAAAAAGCCGATTGATTAAATCGGCTTTTTTTTATTGTGAATCAACCATCCGCATCTTTGAAATTCAAAGGAAAATATCAATGATTGTGGTCTTAATAAGTGATTTTCCCATTCCCCAATAAATGAACTTACTGCCTTTGTTGGGAGTATTTTTTTGAACTACCTGCTATACTACTAGATAAAGTAAAACATTAAACAAATAGATGATTCGTTAATAGTAACTGAATTTCATTTTAAGGATGAGAGAATATAATGTCACCAAAAATAAAATCGTCAAGAAAAATAGCTAGATATTCACTAATTATCATGGGGGCGGGTTATATTGCAACCACTCCATTTCAAGGTTCATTGCCGCTAGATTTATTACATGGAGGGTTTGAAGCTGGTTTAGTTGGCGGGTTGGCAGATTGGTTTGCAGTCACTGCATTATTCCGCCATCCGCTTGGATTACCAATCCCCCATACAGCGCTTTTGCCCAACAATCGTAAAAGAATGACAAATGCACTTGTTTCGATGTTAAAAAACGACTGGCTTTCTAAGGAAAGTATTCAGGACAAAGTAAAACATATTCCTTTTACTGAAAAATTGATCCCTATTTTATTAAAAGAGATACAAAGTGATACTTTTAGAAAAGTCCTGATTAAACTTATCAAGCAAATGATTGGTTATATAGATATTGAAAAGATTACACCTTTCGTTGCAAAAAAAATTAAAGCATCACTTTCTAACATAGACATGAGTAAAATTCTACATTTAGTAAGTTCACAGTTACTTAACGAAGAGTTTGATAAGAAGGCTTTGGATCATGTTTTGAAAAAAGCTGAAGATTGGTTAAGAAAAAAACAAACCAGTCACCGACTTGGCACGGTTTCCATGGATGTACTCAGTAAGATTGAACTGGAAGGTATGCTTCAGTTTGCCGTTAAATCCATTCAAAGCCTACTTAACGAAGATAAACTTGGGAATATCATACAAAACCTGTTATTAAGTGTCGTAAATAATTTACAAAACGAGAACGAACCGAATAGAGAAGCTTTAATCTTATATATCAGGAAAGAGATACAAGGCATTAACCATAACCGGGAACTGTTAGAAGGAGTTGAAAAATGGAAAAAACAACTTCTAACAAAATGGGAACCTGAGGCGACAATAACGGGAAGTCTAAAACAAATTCAACAAGAAGCATTGGATTTCGTCGAAAATGAACATTTCATGGATACTTATCTGAATCCAATGATTCATCACATACTAGACAATATTAAAGAAAATAGCACCCACATCGATCATTGGATACAGAAACAAATTACTGTTCTCATTGAAAATAATCATACGCAGATCGGCAATCTTGTACAAGAAAATTTAGATAAGCTAGACAATGAAACGCTGATTGATATGATGGAAAATGGTGTAGGAAAAGACTTACAATGGATTCGTGTGAACGGAGCGGTCTGTGGTTTTATAATAGGGCTTATCCTAACAGGTGCACAGGCTCTGCTTAAGCTGTTATAATTCAGGCACCTTTGCCGACATTGTAACGGAAGAATACTGCATTACTAAATAACTGGGGCTGATTCGTTGCCTTTAGTTTATGCCCCTCATAAAAAAGGCCCTTAACCTCAAGGGCTTTTTAACGGGGAAATTAATCTAACGAATAGGGCTTCCTTTCTTCGATTATCTCCACTTCATCCCATTCCACATATTTGGAGTACATATATTTATCTGTTCTTTCAAACCCCATCTTTTTGGCAAGTTCAGTGTTGGTGGTATCCAACAGCACTTTACCTGTTTTTCCATCTTCAGATGCAGAAAATAACTCTCCCTTATATTTTGCCTTTGAATTTATCTTAAATAAATTTTCTACCTCTTCTACAGAAACATTTTTTATATAGATATTTTCATCTAAATGTTTGAAGCCTTGAGATAAATCAGCATGTTTATTACTTATTAACCTTATAGACTTATCTTTCAGTAGACTAAAACTATACTCGCTACCATTATGTATTGCATACTTTCCTTTTCTTATCATAGGTTCCTCCATTTTGAGGTAGTAATTATCATCAAAATTTAATTGCATTTCATTCATCTGGAAACAATCATTTCAACTTATGTTAAAGTCTTTTATTAGCGGGAAATACTCTTGATAAAATTAAATGTCCCTTTTAAATTCTTTTAATAAAATATCTTTTATTCCATCTAATTCATTATTAGCAACGATTCTCTTGTCATAGTTATCATCCCAAATAAAATAATCAGATAAACCCACTCTAGGTTTATCTATCTCACGATAGATGCTACTCAATTCCATCATAGTTTTACGATATTGCTCTGCTGATTCACAATCCAATAAGCATATTTCAATCAACTCAATTGAGGCTTTAGCTTGTCGTATTATATGTTCTAAATCTTTTTTTTCTTTTGTTAATATTTTCACCAAACGAACATAAGCATCTTTAATAACTAATAATGTTTGCTCCAAGTTTATCCCCCATAATACAGTCATTTTATTGGAACTTCATCCACCACTTTTAAATACTTACTTCCCAAGGTTCCGACACAAAAATTTGATTCTCTCCACCTGAATAGATTCCAGCTTGATAAGCCCGCTAGACCCTTATTTATATTAGTTCTTTAGGAATTTCCATTGTATAAACTATCCAGCTTCATTATAAAGTCTCTAGTTTCTCCCCTTGGTATAACCTTCCTACTTTCAGGTAAATCTTCAAATATTAATATTGGTTTTTTCATCTCAATAATCGCTTCTATGTCGTCAAGAGGCACGTCCTTTTTAAAAACAAATTGCTCTTGCTTTTCGAATCCATAGCAGTCTACATCATTACTATCCATACTAAATAACGAAATCTCATTTTCATCCAAGATATGCCTGCCCAATGAATATGGCTCAAACTCTTTACCTTTGTAAGCTACCAAAAACTTTAGTTCATAAACTAAATCAACTTCCTCTTTAGTCACATCCTTGATAAACAGATTTGTCATATTCCCTGTTTGATCAACCAGTTCACGAAATCCTTGTTCAGGTTCATGGGTTCTTAGTCTTAACCTGTCGTTACGGATATTCAAGAGGTAATCCTTATGATTATATATGGCATATTTCATCTTTAGCTTCACCTCGTCTAACTTGTTCTTATTTAATATCTTGTATTGAAAAATGAATATTAATTCAGAAGTTCCAAAACTGTTTTATAAAAATATTCACATGCTTCATCTTCTGTATCAAATTTCTTTAAATGTGATTTCAACCCACGTTCACTATAATAGACTTCCAAAATATTATCTCTTTTATTTAAGCAAAGTACCTCATTAGGTAGTCCACCATTAAGGCTATATAGATTTTTTGGAACATTATCTTTAATTAATAATTTCTCCAATTCCAACTTTTTCAAATTAATTCCCTTCCCCTCTAATTATGTTCATTTTCTTTTATATGCTTCACCTCAAGAAATATAAAATCTGAGTTATCTTTTTACACGATTCAGATATACACCTTTTTCTTTTTATCTTTGAAAATATAGTATGCTGATTCCTACATCACATGACCTTGGATCATACCATTGTGTAATCTTACCCCATTCAAATACATTTTCAGACAATATACCATCTGGATACCCAATTTGCTCTGTAAGCCATTCACCATGCTGAGATAGTTTTTCTTCATAGTCCCATTGGTTAATGGATGGATCATTTACTTTCAAATTAATTCCCGATATTAAATTATTTTCAAATGATAATCGGACATTAAAATATTTGCTACCTAATTTAGGTGCCTTTAAAAACCTTAAAGATTTATTATGACTATCAAGGGTTATAGATTTAAACATACTTGAAGATTCTTTTGTTTTTATATCATCTAATTTACAGTTAGGAAAAATAAAAACACCTTCTATTTCTAACTCTCCCTTTTTCAGATTACTCATCCCTTAATCCCCTCCGTTTCTTTCCAAAAAATTCACGATTTTTTTGATCTGTAATCTTTTTCTTAAGTTAATTTAAATTTTTCATTTAGATAACACTTGTATCCTGTATCTCTTCGTAAGTCTTACTGATTGTTACGATTTATATTTAATCTAACGAGAAGAGTTTTCGCTCTTCTATTATTTCAACTTCATCTAAATTTACCTTTTTAGAATAAAGATATTTATCTGTACGTTTAAAGCCATATCTTTCAGCTAGTTTTAAATGAGGAGTTGATAGAAGAATTTTTCCATTTCCACCATTAGAAGCTCCAAATAATTCTCCTTTATATTTTGCAAAAGAATGAATTAAAAATAGCTTTTCTACTTCATTTAAGGAAATAACTTTTGTATAAATATTATCTTTATAATGGATAAATCCATAGTTCATGTCTTCCTTGTTATTGCTTATTAGTTCTATAAATCCTTTGCTTTTAGATTCTATGAATCTATACTCTTTCCCATTATAGATCGTATACTCACCTTTTCTTATCATTTCTCCACTCCATTATTTAATTTTTCTATCACCCAAATTCAAACTACTTCGCTTCCCGTTTAACATAGCATATACTGGATTCTGGACATAAAAAACCCCTATAAAAGTCTTTTATAGGGGTTTTTTTATATTTAATATGGGTGATTTACATCAATCTCCATACTCTTCTTTAATTGCTTTATCTGCACAAAAACTAAGGAATTTCTCGATTAATTTATCAATATCTTCTTTTCTGGTGATTTTCTCAAGCCATTCTTTAGGAATGTCGTCCATTTTATAGTACATACCTGCCAATGTTCCCGTAATGGCACCTACTGTATCCGTATCATCCCCTAGATTCACTGCTTTTAAAACGGCATCGCTAAACGAATCTGAATTTCCTAAGCACCAAATGGCTGCTTCCAACGTATGAACGACATAACCATCTGACTGAATTTCTTCTTGTGGTAATGAAAAGAAATCTTCTTCAAAAATTCTTGAATAGGATTGTAGCTCTTTTTGGTATATATGATCTTTATCAAAATTCTCATCAAAAAGTTTTTTTGTTTGTCTTATTGCATCTTCAGGAGAATTATTATAATAAAGTCTAAGTAAAAACTCGACATGAATAATGGAACCTACCACAGAACGCGGATGTGCATGGGTTACTTCCGTATACTTTTTAATGGTTTGGATTTTTCCAATGAAATTAAAGTTATTAATAAGGATAAATGCTACTGGAGCGATCCTCATCAACGCCCCATTCCCATTATCAAACATTGCATTTCCTCCACATTCTGGCGCTGGCGTTCCACTTTTAAACTTGGTTATGGCTTCACTGGTCGTTCTGCCAATATCGAACATTTCATGATGTGGTGTCCAATAACCAGATTCCATATACTGAACGAATTTTTGTATTAGCTCCGCTGAATCGCTTTTTTCAATTAAGTTTTCAATTAAACATAAAGTTAACGAAGTATCATCCGACCAAGTGCCTGGTGGCTGATTATACGTTCCATATCCCGTTATATCATCAATAGTAAACGTCCCTCTTTTTTTAAATTCAACTGGGACACCAAGCATGTCTCCAATAATACCGCCATACAGACTCGGTAATACTCTTTTCTTAATAGCTAAACTCATAAAAATCTTGTTATCGTCTTCCCATCTGTCTACCATTCTTCTGCCTGCCATTCATTACACCTACTTTTTGTTTAAGTACCATTGTACCCTTGCTTAACAAATGCCCTACTGATTGATTAAATTCATACTTTGTTTTTATGTATGCTAACACCTATACTACAACCACTATAATATCTTTCCATTTAAATACAAGAGCAGAATCAGTTCGTATTTCCAAATTACCTGCTAACCATCATAGGTATCATACAAAGATTTAAAACTGTCCATTTTATTAAAAAACCTTGAATGGCTTTAGCCACTCAAGGTTTCATTTTATTCTAGTGAAATACGGATTTCTTTTTCGATAATCTTAACTATATTACCAAGGCATGCAATGGTTTTGGTGCTTTGGATAAGTAGTCTGATTTTCAAATCAAATGGATTATCTCCAATAATTCTACTTCCCTATTTTCCCCATCGTTATCATATATAAAAATTTAAAAATTGGATCCTCATTATCCTTTTCGATAATTGAAAAATTTTGTCTTTCATCCACATCATACAAAATCCAATTTCCATCTTCAAAGTAACAACCTGTTGAAATTGGTACATTAGTTTTTCTTCCAATAACAATATTAAATTCTTGCAAATTTATACCTAACTCTTTTATCTTATTTTCATATTCATTTCGTGTCATTTTACCAACCTCCTTTAATTAAGTAATATCCCTGATATCCTCCAGGGCTTTCACTTTAATTGGAGTATTATTTCAATTCATTAAAAAACCTTGAATGGCTTTGGCCACTCAAGGTTTTATTTTATTATAGCTAGATTCGGTTTTCTCTGTCATTTTTTATAACTGATCCAGATCTCTACTTGTCCACTTTTCTTATCTTCAAATGAAGTGACTTCTCCCCAAGTTCTATTATAAATTAAAGAGTCTCCTTTTTTAATATCTGGTTTTCCTAATATCTCTTCTACCCATTTATCATGTATCTCTTTCTTTTTTTTAGCTTTATAATTAGACCAATTATTGTAAGTATTTTTCAAATTTTCATCAGCATTGTCGAGTTCAATACGAGAAACTTTACCATTCTGAAAGTTAACTACAATCCAAAAATAAATTTCATCTAACATAATTGCGTCCTTAAAAACAAACATATTATTCGATATATCGCTTGATAGAAGTTCATTTTGAAAATTTATACAAAAAGCCTGTTTATTTGTATTTCCATTAAGTATGTTTCCTTTCACTAAAATATCACCTGTTAATGCATTCAAATTAAAAACCTCATTTTCATTTAATAGTAGATTTCAGAATTATAGTTTCCCTTTAGGTGAGAAAGCTTATTTTTTCTTTGCAGGTTTAAAAAGGGTACGGGGTTCAAGCTCACAATATTTTAATATGGAGAGCATAGGTGAATAAATGTTCCCACACGAATCTATCTATGATTAGCCAGGTTTTATAGTCACGATTCTGAATTGCCATAATCGAATTTAGTACAACTCCTTAGTATTTTTGAACAGACGAAGGGTGGACCAACATCTACTGTAAGCCCACCCTGTCTATTTCTAATGCTTCTTCATTTAGTTTGACAGCACTAATTCCTTATGAATATCTTTTCATATCTACAATAAACTTTTAAAGTACATTCTCATTGCTTTGTCTCCTCTGATCCTCTCGATAAAATCATGTAAAGCTTCACTTTCTTCTTTGTATATTTTCTCCCCTGTTTTTGTTGCTCTCTCGTCGTTTGTGTATACCTTCCACTCATAACCATCTTTTTCAATAACTACTTCACCTTCATTGGAAGTCTCCTTACAAAAAAAACAATAATTTTCTAATTCTTCATTTTGAATTATTTTCTTAGCATCATCTATATTCATACTATTCCTCCTAAGTCAGAACAAAAGTTTTATCATACCCAAATCTTCTAAAAGCTTTGCTGGTAACGGCAATTGATATTGAATACCTCCACCTACAGATCCAAAACCTGGAGCGATATCCCCTTTCTGAATAACTAAATCATCAAATTTTAAGGAATATTTTTTCATGTAACCCTCAATCGCAGCTTTTAATCCTTTGTTAGGACAATTATTTATATAAGACTCCATCTTACTAAAGTCGCCCGTAATCTTGTATTGATGATATTTTGATGTATCTTCGAGATATGGTAATGAACGCTGTTCATATGAATATGGCTTTCCATCAATAACCGGTGAAGTAAATCTCCCCTCCGCAGGGCCATATCTATCAATTACTTCTCCAATTTTTGAAATATATGGATCTTTAATTGGATTTCCTGCTGCATCAAGTCTAAATCCATCATTTGGCACCTGTGACCAATCTATTTTGCCATCAGGCATTAATACACTAGGATCTTTAGGTATTTGAATCTCTCTAGGCCATTTTTCTGTTTTTAAGTATTCACCTGCTAATTTTTCATCAATATTTTTCAGGTAATCATGCAAATCTGCTTTGGTACATTTTGTATTTCTAATATCTGTTGCCCCACTAGCTGACTTAACACCTTTGTCCGTACCCTTAGAAATACTCTCCCCTGAAACACCCTCTACTTTTCTATCCTTCACCGTAAATTTCTGATAGGCTTCCTTAATTGTCTGCTTTTCCATCATAACTTGGCGAAGGGTTGGTCCTCCTGCGAGGTAGATTTGTTCCATACTTATCCGTTTAGGAATTTCTTTTTTGCCTAGTTCTTCACCTATATTTTTTAACGTGGTTTTTCCTGATCTCGCTATATCTGTTATTGTGGCTTGAACCTTCTGAACCTGCTTTTGCGCAAATTCCTTGCTGTAAGGGACGAACTTTGTACCACTTGCTACTTTATCAGCGACTTTAGCCGCACCTGCCACACCGCCAATTCCAAGAGCCATTAACAGCCCGTTCTGGCGCTGTTCCTCGGTTAGCTGGTTGCCGAACATGTCTTTGCCGGTGGCCGCTTCACCGAGGCCGTTGGCTGCGAGGAGGCCGTATATCCCGTATTCGGTTTTCTGAAGGAGGCTAAAGCCTTTTGTCGTTTTATAGGCATCGAGCGCGTGGTTCGCTGCGTTGAGTCCTTTGGCCGTTTTGTATATGGCGCTGCCGCCTTTGATGGCCCGACCGGCCCAGCCGACGACGGGGATGAATCCAGCGGCTGCCATGGCGCCTGCGGCGATTCTTTCGGCATCGGACAGCTTGCGGCCCGTTACTGGATCGACTCCGGTTGAGGCCCTGATTGAATCATAATATCCCGTGAATTCCCCTGTAAAGGTTTTTGTCGTATCCCAGGCTTTTTCATACCATGGACGATTTTCGAGTTCTTCCATTTCCTGTTCGATTTTCCGGGCTTCTGCTTGATCCTTTTTGAAGGTCTGATAGTCTTTCATCTGACCGGCGACTTCATCCTTCACTTGATAGACGTCACTATTCTTGAATGCCGATTGATTAAATGTCATCGGCGAAACGTGGCCGTCCTGTTTGGTGGCATCAAGCAAGGCGCGGAAGAGGCCAACGGCCACGTTTTCCTGCCCAACGGACACATCATATTCCTCGACCAATTGCCGGTCGACATTCTCGACCTTTGTCCCGGTGTCATCCAGCCTTTGTCCGGCCAGTGTGATTTTTTCATTAAAGTTCTTTTGGTCGAACATATCAAGAGGCAGGATATCGTCAATGCTGTTCAGGATCCTTTGAAGATCGTTCGCTTGTTCATCGACAAGCGACTTCGCTTGGTTGATGCCGTTCGAGACTTCACCATCTAAAAAGGGAACCTCGACCACCGTATTTCCGGAGAGGTCCGCCTCTTCCAGGGTGGCCGGTATGCCTTCCAAAAAACTGATTTGGGTCGTGAATAGTTCCATCCAGGCATCCGCCACCTCGATTTGCGCTTCATAGAAGCTTTTGATGGCAGTAGCACCGGCTCCCTGAAACTCGTTATCCAGGCCGACGATGCCCTGAAATTCCTTTTTCAGGGCTGTGACTTCCTTCTTTAGTTCTTCATATTGCTTGGCGCGCGACTTGGTTGCGGCCGTCAATGTCTCGGCTTCATATATCTTCATCGCTGATACCCATGTGAAGACGTATGGGCGATGGCTTCATCCTGTTCTTTTAATAAGTCAATGTTGGCACGGGTATCTTCCACATTTTTCTGGACGATTTTGATATATTGCTCGAAGACCTTCTCCAGGTTCGTTTCGCGGTCGATCCATTTCGAGGTGAATTCCAATTTATTATTGCCAAGCTCGCCCGCCGGCAAATTTCCAAGCGTGACTGTACCAAGTGCCGTCTTCACCTGATCGACTTGCTTCGTTACGGCAGGATGATTCAGTTTGATTGTCGTCATTAAAACAACCACCCTTTTAAATATGATATTTTGCTTTCCAATTGATCTATGACGGCTTCTCCTTTGCCTAAAAGAACATCCGCTTCATGTGCTATCGTACCTGCTGCACTCAGAGCCTTTTTCTCTATATTAAGCATCATGATTTTACCGTCGATTTTCTCTTGATAGTCGTCATAATCATCATGAATGATCGTTGACATTGCCTTGTATGCATCACTGCGGGCATCTTGAAAGTCTTCTGCACGGTTTCCCGTCCAGCTTTTTGCCAAGTCCGGATTTTTAATTTTAGCTATTTCCCCAAGACAAGCATTCTGTTCTTCTTTGATTTGTCTTTTTGCCTGCTCCAAACGATTGATTTTTTCATTCACATCGGATGTTTTACAAAAGAGGGCAGAGTGAATTTCACTCAATGAATTTGCATACACCTAAAAAATCACCTCAAACATACTATTCTCATTATGTAGACTGTCATATTTTTCATAATTTTTATTATAAGGATTATAGTCTTAGAGTTAAATAGGGATAAATAAGCTATTTATGCTACGGAATTAGGAAATTCAGCCCGCACGCTTCAATTCCAGATTAGACTTTTTACCCCTACATCTCCATTTTTAGACATAAAGAAAGGGTGCAGGCTGCACCCTCTGAATATTTACTGCATTATTTGAATTCCTTTTCGCCAAATAAATGCGGAACTTTCACCTTTTTCCCTTTTTTATGATTGAAATCAGGTTTTTTAGTTTCGATTTTAGCTTGGTCATATACAGCGGTGCCGACAATTTCAGCAACATCTTGAAGCTTTTCTTTTGAGATTTTATCAATGGTATCATCAGGAGTATGATACCAAGGTTCTGATGGACTATGGATGAATAAAGCAGCGGGTATTCCAGCCTCAGCAAAAGATACATGGTCACTTCTCCCGCCTTGTCCATATGGAGTCGGCTCACCATTCAGTCTTGTGCTTGATGCTTGGGCCAGCTCGGTTACAAGGTTCATTTCTCCATCATTAGTCAAAATGACCAAATCTCCGGCATCCCTGCTTCCCACCATATCCAGATTGAAGTCGGCAATGGTCCGCTTGATATCATCATCAGGGAGATTGTCCACATAATGCTGTGAACCTAGCAATCCATTTTCCTCTGCCCCAAAGGTGACGAAGCGAATTTCCGTATCTGTAGGAAGATTCTTCAAAACACGTGCAAGTTCAAGGGTGACGGATGTTCCTGATGCATCATCATTCGCTCCGGGTGCCCCCGCGACGGAATCATGATGTCCAGTAATATAAATAATATCGCTCTTTTTTGCTTTATTATTCTTTGTTGCTTTTTTCGTTGCCACTACATTATAAGAGGTTTTTTCTCCGGAATAAGCTCCTTCTATTTTTAATGATGCAGTCAATTTGACTCCTGCATTCAATTTTTCAAGAAGGGCTTCTCCATCCTTTTTGGTGATCGTGACGGATGGAATATACTTGTCATTATCCTCCCCAAGTGTCCCGTTTAATTCCCCATCTGCATTATTGAATAGGATGACTCCAGATGCCCCTTTTTCTGCTGCATTCAATACTTTCTCTGCAAAAGTGAGGCTCCCTCTTTGTATAAGGGCAATCTTCCCTGAAACGTCGGTTTCCTCTAGCTCTTCTTTCGTTCCTAAACCGGCATATACAACTTCACCGGATAGGTCCCCATTAACTGAATAGGTTAAATGGTTCGCTTGGATTTCCCCATCAATTCCGGCAACGGACAGTTCGACCAGATTTGGGTCTGTATAAGATAAAAAATTGAACTCTTCGATATCGGCCTTATAGCCATAAGATTTGAATTGCTTTTTGATGTATTGGACGGCTTTATACTCAGAATCCGTACCGGCCACCCGAGGTGTTTGTGAGAGGTATTCAATATTATTGTAGATTTTATCGGCATCGATTCTTTTAATGACTTGCTTGTCCGTGGATGGCGCAGATAGCACCGGCGATGAGTGTGGCGTTGCTAAAGCGGCGGATGTCCCGGCTGTCCCGAGTGTCAATGCCGCGATTAAGGTTACCGATAGAAATTGTTTTTTCATAAATTGCCTCCCAGTTTAATAGATTCCACCATAATTTTACAATATATAGAGAATACTAACTAGGTAGGTTTATCCCTATTCATACATGTCTAAAGTAACGAATTTACAAATTAAAGAAATTAATAGGATATTTGACTTGTGCCAAAAGTTCTCTATCATTCGATAATTTGTCATATTATATAAAAATACCTGCAATCCAAACAGGATTTTCGCTCTTTTTCGGGAAAATAATACAGAAGAGATAGAATTTTTACAGGGAGAAGGCGCAAAGATGTCGATAACTAAATTCGTGATGCCGGAAGTGATTTTTGGAAAAGGTTCAATTGAACAAGCTGGCGAGGCCTGCTTGCGGCTGGGTGCCAAAAAGGCCTTGATAGTCAGCGACTCCGGGGTGGCCAATGCTGGCTGGTTAGATAAAGTCATTAAATCCTGCCAAGATGCAGGCCTTGCTTTTGCTACCTTCATTGAAATGACGACCAATCCGAAGGACAGGGAGATCGAAGCCGGCTGTTTGGAATTTAAAGAACAAGAATGTGATGCCATCATTGGTTTGGGTGGAGGCAGTGCTTTGGATGTCGCCAAAGGGGTAGCCCTTTTAGTAACGAATGGCGGCATCATCAGTGATTATGAAGGTGTTGATAAAGTCCACTCTCCCCTCCCACCCATGGTGATGATCATGACCACTGCAGGATCGGGTTCGGAAGTATCTCAGTTTTCGGTGATCGTCGATTCATTCCGCGAGAAAAAAATGACGATCATTTCAAAATCACTCGTCCCCGATATTGCAATCGTCGATCCTGGTACCTTAACAACATTGGGACCGGATTTGACCGCAGCTACGGGAATGGATGTTTTAACCCACGCCATTGAATCCTATGTTTCAATCGCTGCGACACCTTTGACAGATGTACAAGCTAAAAACGCGCTTTCCATCGTTTCCCGCCACTTACGCCCCTCTGTTGCATCCAGGCATAATGATGAAGCCAAAAAAGCGATGGCGATGGCGAGCCTGCAGGCTGGACTAGCTTTTTCCAATGCAATTTTGGGAGCTGCCCATGCCATTTCACATGCCATAGGCGGCAAGTACCTCCTTCCGCATGGAGAAATCAATGCGATACTCCTTCCACATGTCATGGATTTCAATCGAATTGCCTCACCAAGGCGATTCAGCGAGATTGCAGACATCATGGGCATCGATACACGGACATTGACCGAGCAGCAAGCAGGAATGGCAGCCATTCACTTCGTAAGGGAATTATCCCAGGATATAGGGGCTCCCAAGAGTTTAAGTGATGTCGGCATTACAAAGGAAATGATAGATCCCATAGGGATGACCGCTCTTGAGGATGCCTGTATGATCACAAATCCTCGTGATATGTCATTAGAACAGATTAGCCAGCTGCTTCTTACAGCCCTATAAGAGGTGATAAGCATGAACAAACTTGAATTGATAGATTTAATGACGGGTGTGAAATCTTCAAAGAAAACGTATTACACGGAACTTAAGAAAACCGTGGATCAGCTGAAGAAGAAGAATATGCAGCTTGAAATTATGAATGACATCACTAAAAATATGAATATGGACATCGACATCCAAGAGATTCTCCGAAATGTTATTACAAAACTTAAGCAGCTCATTACCTTCGATGACAGTCATTTTGTCATATTGTATGAGGAAGAACCTGCCCTGCTTCACATCTGCCCCAATGGTCACTGCGAACTTGAAATGGATTCTAAAAACTTGTTACACCCTTTTCAGGGTTTCTCGTCTGCCTTGAAAGACAAGCAGCCCATTCAGGTGGAAGTTAAACGGTTACCGGACTTCCCAGAAAAGGAACGTCTATTATCCCTTGAGATTGAATCACTTCTATTAGTTCCTTTATACGGAAAAAGTAAAAAAATCGGAATTTGGACTTTCGGCAGGAAGAAAAAGAAAACATGGCATAAAGATGAACTCGAATTTCTTGAGCAACTTTCCAATCAGCTTGCGTTAACTTTGGAGAATGCCCAGCTTTATAAGGAAGTTCTTCATTCCAAACAGGAGTGGGAGGATACATTCAAGGCAGTTGAAGATATGATCATCGTCTTTGATCACAAAGGAACGGTCTATCAATCCAATGATTCAGCCAGGGACTTTTCCGACCTTGTTCCTTTAATTGAGAAATCCCAAAATCTGATTCAAGATACCTTTTCATTCAATAAGCCAGGATTTCAGGAAATACTCCTTCAGCATGATACCATCTTGGAAATGCATGCTTACCCGATTCAAAATAAGGAGCATCAAGTCTATGGGGTCATTGCTTATTATAAAAACGTCACCGAAAGAAGACAGATGGAAGTCCAGCTATTACATGCCGGTAAACTTGGGGCTATTGGTGAAATGGCAGCTGGGGTTGCCCATGAATTGAATAGCCCATTAACGGCCATTCTTGGTAACTCGCAAATTTTATTACGGAAAACTCCACAGGACAATCCGGATTATATGCTATTGAACGATATTAAGATTTGCGGAGACCGATGCAGGCAAATAGTGAAAAGCCTGCTTACCTTTTCAAGGCAGGATGAGTATAGATTCCACTATTACTCTATTAACGAAACCATTCACCAGGTTTTGAACCTTTTGAAGTTCCAACTTGGGAAGAAGCAGATTTCCCTCCATCTTACACTTCAGGAAGACCTTCCTTTCATAAAGGGCAGCCAGCCGCAGATAGAACAGATCATCATCAACTTGCTATTGAATGCCAAGGACGCATTGGATGAGTCCACTCAGAAGGAAAAATCGATTGCGATCACTACCTATTCAGAAAACAAGTTCATGGTGGTTCAGGTGACTGATAACGGAACGGGGATTGAAAAAGAACGCCTGCCCTTCATATTCCATCCCTTTCATACGACTAAAGACCGTGAAAAAGGTACAGGTTTAGGGCTGTCTGTAAGCCTTGGCATCGCTAAAGACCATGGCGGAAAGATCGACGTTTTGAGCACACCAGGACAAGGAAGCACTTTTTTTCTGAGGCTTCCCATACAAGGAGAGGAAAGGGGATGATAAGGTGATTCATTTACTTGTGGTAGACGATGAGAAAGAGGTTGGGACTTTTCTATCCCGCCTTTTTACGATGAAAGGTTACCTCGTACAAGTTGTGAATAGCGGGAAGGAGTTTCATGAGATCGACTGGAATCAGCAGCGTTTTGATGTCGCAATGATAGATTTGAAGCTTCCGGATTGCGATGGACTTTCCCTCCTGCAGCATCTAAAACAACAGCAGCCGCGTTGCAAGGTACTGATCATGACCGGATACAGCACCGTCAAGATCGCTGTTGATGCCATGAAACTCGGCGCGAGTGATTACATGGAAAAACCCTTCGTGGATATTGAAGTACTGGAAAGGCAGATTGACAACCTATTGAATGAAAATGAAGCTTTGAACCAGCATTTCATCCATAAGCTAGCCGAGGATTCAGGACTCATTGTCGGTGAAAGTCCTTTAATGAAGAATTTGATTGAAATGGCTTTCAAGGTGGCCCAAAAATCCGTCAATGTATTAATCGAAGGAGAAACCGGAAGCGGTAAAGAAGTGCTTTCCCGCTTCATCCACATAGCCAGCCCCCGAAACCATGAACCTTTTATCGGCATCAATTGTGGAGCGATCTCTGAATCCTTGCTTGAAAGCGAATTATTCGGTCATGAAAAGGGGGCTTTCACAGGAGCTACCCAGTTGCGAAAGGGTTTTTTCGAAATTGCAGGGAACGGGACGCTTTTCCTTGATGAAATCGCGGACGCAAGTCCCGCCATTCAAGTCAAATTGCTTCGAGTTTTGGAAACGCGTGAATTCATGCGGGTCGGCAGCAGCGGGACATTACGGACGAACGCCCGGTTAGTGGCAGCATCCAATGAAAACCTGCAGCAGGCAGTGGATAAGAATAAATTCCGGGAAGACCTATTTTACCGACTGAACGTCGTGACTCTGGATATCCCGCCTTTGCGCAACCGAAAAGAAGATATTCCCTTGCTTGTCCGTCACTTGATGGAGAGAAATGGTCATGGAGATATCTCTTTTTCCAATGAAGCCATTGAAAAATTACAGCAATACAACTGGCCGGGCAACATACGCGAACTATCTAATGTGGTCATGCGCACGCTAACTCTTGCAGACCATAAGTCGGTAATAACCGCCGATGATATCTCTCTATCTAACGGCCAGATCACCCCTGACAAAAACGTGTCCCCTAATGAGATTCAGTCAACTGAAAACCTTCTTGAAGAGTGGCGAAAAAGGCTAGTGGCTGACTTTAATGAGAAGGATGAACTGATGCTTGAAGAAATCCTTACGGAAATCAAACAGCTTCAATCCACAATTGGAAAGGAGCTCGTCATGCAGGCATTGCAAAAAACCTACGGCAACCGGAATGAAGCAGCCAAACGCTTGCAAATATCCATAAGGAAATTACGATATATATTAAATGAGAAGAGCCAGACATAATAAATAGGAGGATGCCCCGTTCCAGGGCATCCTCCTCTGTTACTATTCTAGCGTCAATACGATGCGTCCGTTGATTTCTCCCTTTTCCATCATTGAAAACACATCATTGATTTCATCAAGTTTCCTCGTCTCTATATTCGTTCTGACTTTACCCTCAGCTGCAAATTGAACAGCTTCCTGTAAATCTTTTCTCGTCCCGACGATTGACCCTTTTACAGTTACCCCATTTAACACTGTATCAAAAATCGGGATTGGAAGTTCATCATTCGGCAATCCCACTACGACAAGTGTCCCGCCCCTCTTGACTGAACTGTAAGCCTGTTCGAATGCTTTTTTCGTAACCGCTACAGAAATGGATGCCTGTACACCGCCAACTTTATCCTTTATGGCCTGTACAGGATCGGTCTTAAGCCCATTAACCGTGTAATCCGCCCCCAATTCCGTTGCCAGATCAAGCTTATCATCTTGAATATCGACAGCAATGACATTAAAGCCCATCGCTTTTGCGTATTGCAGGGCAACATGTCCCAATCCGCCAATTCCATAAACCGCTACCCAATCACCAGGTTTTGCTTCTGATACCTTAAGCGCTTTATAAGTCGTTACACCTGCACAGAAAATCGGTGAAACCTCCGCAAAGTCAAGCCCTTCAGGAACCTTCACCACATATTTGGCGGGTGCTTTACAATATTCCGCATACCCCCCGTCCACGGAATAGCCTGCATTCAATTGATCCAAGCAAAGCGTTTCCCTTCCAGTCAGACAATATTCACAATCGCCACAAGCAGAATAAAGCCATGGGATCCCAACACGGTCACCTACTTTCAAGGAAGTTACGCCTTCTGCCACCTTTTCTATAATGCCCACACCCTCATGTCCAGGGATAAGCGGAAGCTTGGGTTTTACCGGCCAATCACCATGTACCGCATGCAAATCGGTATGACACACGCCACAGGCTTTAATTTTCACTAATATCTCACCATATTCCAATTCTGGGATTGGTACTTCTTTAATCTCAAGTTTTTGGTTAAATTCATTGACGACCGCTGCTTTCATTGTCTTGACCTGCTGTTTTGCATTTACAGTGCTAGCCCCTTGTTTTACATTCATGATACATATTCCTCCCTTAATCTAATGGATATTATTTCTTACTACTACTTAAACTAGATGCAAGTGCCATGCCACTGCAAACAGGCCAAGACGACAGCATTCACTTAAAAATAGTGCCGAAAAATCGGCCCATTTGGACGAATTAACGGCTCAAGTTGGACGAAATCCGGTTTGTATATTGCAGAAAAAATAGCTCACCCTATAAATAGGAGGTGTCCAAAACATGGACCAATTTGAAAAAGCCTATGAATCATATAAAAAGCAGGGAACACCGCAAGCAAACCAACTTGATGCAGCAGGAAAAGAAGAAATCATCGCCGTAAGGAAAAATGAGGAGGACAATATTATCGCCATCAAGACGAACTCCGGCCGCGAACTCGACTACCCCACTGCCCTTTCGGAAGCCAAAGCAGGCATCCTGGCCAATGTTGATGTCTTTCATAAATATGGACGTGACATATTGCGGAGTGAGCCCGATGGAATAAAAGAAAATAACCTGGATCAACTGCCGGAGTTTTGAGTTTTCGGGGAGACTGCCTGATTTGGGCAGTTTTTTTCTGTCAGGATGCGCAAAAAAGGAACCAGCATGATTAGCCGGATCCTTATTTTTCATACTGATAGGATTCAGAGATTTCGAGCAGTCGTCCACAAGACTCGACAACCTCGATGATTTCCATCCAGGACATGTCCAGACCCAGTTCATTAGCATGGGAAATCTTATCCCGTAATTTCCGGATGGCATTCGCATCCTTCTTCCCTTTACTTTTCGAAGGGATTTGGAAGAAACACATCAATTCTTTATCTTTATGTATGATATCGAATTTATCACTGATTTGCAGGCACTCTATTATATTAATATCCTCATTTTTATCGATTCTCCTCTTATATAATTCGGTTGCCTTTTCTAAACGGTCTTCGCTGATCATTGGATACCAGCTGCCATCGCCGAATCTATCCAGGATGATATCGCTCATCCTCATTTCCAATAAGGTAATATACCCGAATATCAGCATTCTGATCGGAGGCTTTTGAAGGTCGGCATGGGTAATCAACTTTTTAATTGAATTATTCTCTAATACGAACACCCTTGTTTTATTCTTGAAAATATGGAGAAGCTGGATCAAAGGCGTTGAATCCGAAACCATTTCCCTTGGTGAAAAATTTCTCAAATATTCAGATATACTTCCTTCACCTAGTTCTTCCCTTTCGATATACCCGATGATTTCCCCTCGATCTTGGACGGCCAATATATCAAAATTCTTTTTTTCCAATGCTTTCTGGATATCTACCGCCAGATCGTTTTTATGGCAAAACTCAAGCTCCTGGGCAATGCTCTTAACCGTTATATTTTCTTCATAAAGAGTTTTAAGACTAAGATAGCTGCTATTGCTTTTTCTATGGCTTCCATTTAACATCTTTAACCTCCGCTCAAGAACACTTTCTGCCCGATTTTCCACTTTAATAATAGACCGATAAAATGCATGCGGTCCCCACAAATAAAGTCCAGCCTAGTGGACTCAATCTCATTCATGTGAATCTTTTTGGCACCATTAATTAATCAAAAGCCATCAACTGCATTGCCTACCGCCGTTTCCTCATTCCCCTTTTCTTCCCAACCCTTACAAACATCCACCCAATCCTTCGCACCTGAATATTCAAATAATTCAGTGAGTGTAAGTTCTATTGCAGAGTTCGAACTGCCGCATGCCGGGAACAATGAATCAAAGCGCTTCATCGATACATCAAGAAAAACAGCTAAATCGTTTGCCAGACCAAACGGGCAAACTCCTCCGATTGCATGGCCGGTCTGTGCAAGCACTTCTTCAGGTGAAAGCATTCGTGCCTTGAAACCGAACGTCTGACGAAATTTCTTATTATCCACTTTCGCGTCCCCAGCGGCAACAACCAAAATTGCATTTTCACCTTCCCCCTTAAAGGAAAGAGTCTTAGCAATCCGCGCTGGGATAACACCGATGGTTTCCGCTGCTTCAATCACCGTAGCACTCGATGTTTCGAACTCCATTACATCGCCTTCCCGATTCCATTGTTTAAAATGGCTTTTGACACTCTCGATCGACATAAAATATTCACTCCTTTGAAGTACATATTGAAATAATATCATCCTTCATTGCAATAAATCAAAATCCTATTGGGCTACTTCTGCTGCTTGGAAACTTATAAATTAAAACCATTCTTTACAAATTGACGAAACAAGCTTACATGGGATACTATTAATCTTCGGATAAACGCCTAAACGTGGTTCGTAACCATCCCACGATAAAAAACTAGGGAGAGAGTAAAATGAATGTTCGTACACTCGTGATAAACGGGTTATTGGCTGCCTTATATGTGGCGGTCTCATTGGTGTTTAAACCAATAGCTTTTGAGATGTTCCAATTTCGTGTACCGGAAATGTTGAACCATCTGATTGTATTCAATAAAAAGTATATCTACGGTATCGTCGGCGGAGTCTTCATATCGAATCTGCTCTTTTCTCCGATGGTTCCATATGATTTGATTTTTGGGGTGGGGCAATCTCTGCTCGCCTTATTGCTCGTAATTTTTGTTTCGCGGTTCATAAAAAGCATTAAAGGACGGATGATTGCCACGATTATCTTTTTCACGTTCACAATGTTTTTAATTGCAATTGAACTGAACCTTGCCTTTGGCTTGCCATTCTGGCTAAGCTGGATGACTACGGCTGTCGGTGAGTTCGTTGTCCTCCTGATTGGTGCGCCAATCATTTATGGAATGAACAAAAGAATTCAGTTTGAAAAGTGGCTTTAAAGGAATCTTCGCGTCGTTAACCCACTATAATGGAAAAGAGCTGTCTGCATGATGCGGCAGCTCTTTTTTTTCACCAATGAACTCGAAAATGATAAACTATTAGTAAGAATGGTGGTGGCCCTTTGAAAAAAGTCCTGACCATAATTGGTCTACTGGTAATCGCAATATTTATTTACTCTAATGCAGAGTTGTTCACTTTGGTTTGGAAAAGTGATCTGGATTCTGTCATTGGCATATTGAAGGAAAACCTTTTGCTTACATTTATTGTGACATTCGTATTGATGTTTGTACAAAATTCTTTTACAATCATCCCCTTAATTTTACTCCTGACTATCAATGTCACGATATTCGGATTCATATATGGCTATCTATGGAGTTGGTTTACAAGTGTTGTTGCCTCAGGATTCATTTTTTATGCAGTAAGAAACTGGTTTCAGGAGCTTCTCTTAAAGAAGATTGGCGAAAAATGGCAAGAAACTGTTGTGGAGCATGGTTTCATGTACGTTTTTACAGGCAGGATTTTCCCGCTTATCCCAACAAGCTTAATTAACTTGGCAGCTGGAGTCAGCACCGTCACTTTCAAGGATTTTTTATTAGCGACGGCGCTAGGCAACCTTATATACTTTTTCTTCCTATCGCTAATCCCATATGGACTCCTTTCTGTTGAAATGAACCAATATACCCTAGTTGCTCTCGCACTCCTCACCTTACTATTCTTCATTATCTATAAGCGTGCAAAAAAGAAGAAGAAACTAACCTTCTTCAGAAAAAACAGGTGACCTCATTGGCCCCTGTTTTTTTATTTAGGATTCTGCATATATTTTTTTTCGATAGTTTGTTAAAATGTGTATGTAATTTTACCTTCGAAATGTCTTAAAATCAGGGAGAATCTCCATGTCCAAACGCTCCATCTTAGCAATATATATCCTTTCCGGGATTATTACACTAGTCGTGTTCGACTATTTTTTAACTACAAATATCCAAAACAAAGAGGTCTTCATTCAACTTCAAAGAGCGGAAGGCTTTATTTTCCTTTTATCAATAGGCTTGATCTTATATCTTTATTTAGCTAAAAGGGAAGAATTCAAACAATTAAAAGAAGCGGAACAACGTCGGCGTACACTCATCAATTCAATGGTGGATTTCGTTAACTTCAAGGATGGTGACGGCCGATGGCTTGAATCCAATACCTTCGGGCTGCAATTATTCCAATTGGAGCATGTAGATTATAAGGGAAAAAGAGACAGTGAGCTCGCAGAATACTCCGAATTTTATAAAGAGTCGTTGATCTACTGTGAAGTTTCCGATGAAGAAACGTGGGTAAAAGGGGAAATCACAAGGTGTGAAGAAATCGTCCCTCTTCCTGATGGCAATCACAAGACCTTTGATACGATTAAAGTTCCCCTGTTCAATGAGGATGGTTCACGAAAAGGCTTAGTCGTCATTGGCAGGGATATTTCTGAAAGGGTTGTCGCGGAGAATCAATTATTCGATAGTGAACAACGCTATAAATCATTGTTTGAACACAACCCTTATCCGATGCTGATGCTTGATTTAAACGGAATGATCACAACCGTAAATCCAAGGTTCGAAACAGTAACAGGCTTTCAGCAGGAAGAAGTACATGGTGCCTCATTCATTAATTTGAACTTTTCAGCAGAAGACGCGGAATTGATCCGTACATCTTGCCAATATGTCATGGAAAACCAAAAGGGGATCAAAAAAGGGAAAGATATAGAATTCCTGACGAAGTACGGGAAGTCCATCTTACTTTCTTGTACGTTTGTCCCAATGATGGTTGGCGAGGATTTGGTCGGAATCATAACTTATGCTAAAGAAGTCACTCAAATTCGAGAAACCGAAGCACGCTTAAGAAGAACCGAAAAATTGTCGATAGTCGGCGAACTTGCCGCAAGTGTAGCCCACGAGGTACGAAACCCGCTGACTTCTTTAAAAGGTTTCGTCCAACTGCTTAAAAAGAGCGACCATCCCTATGAACAATACTACACGATCATGTTAAGTGAATTGGACCGGATCAATCTAATTGTAAGCGAGTTACTCGTTCTGGCAAAACCACAGGAACTTCCATTCAGCAAACATCAAATCATCGACCTGATAAATGATGTCAAAACCTTGTTGAAACCAGAGGCGGACTCGTACCCCACACAAATATCTATATCTGTTAAAAACGAAATACCGCTTCTATTATGTGAGGGAAACCAATTAAAACAAGTATTCATAAATATGCTCAAGAATTCAATGGAGGCATCCGCCGATCACATTTGGGTTGATTTAGAACGCATGAACAATAACCTTTCCATCACCATCAAAGATAATGGAAGCGGAATTGAAAAAAACCGGATAAAGCATCTTGGAGAGCCTTTCTATTCTTCTAAAGAAAAAGGAACCGGATTAGGACTGACAATCAGTTGCCGAATCATTGAGGCGCACCGGGGAAAGGTCCGCTTTAACAGTGAACTAAATCATGGAACCGAGGTCCAAATCATTTTGCCCATAAAAATATAAATCCGAGGACAAGCCTAAACCTTGTCCTTTTTTTGCATGATTCAGAACCATCACTATTTAAACAGGGAGGTGAAGAAATCCTTTATATTCCCAAAGAATGACACGGTCTCAACAGGCTGTTTCCCATTAACCTGCCCTCCCGCATTATTGGATGTATTACTCTCCATCTTGCCAGCTGTACTCATTTGCGTTGCCTCAACTTCCGCCTCTTTTGTTTTGACATCATCCACGGTTTCTTCTTCATCCATTTCCACATCCATATCCTTTTCGAAAACAAGGACGTAAGTACGGCGCTCCCCATCCTTTGAAACGGTAACGGAAATGGCCGTCTTCGCTTTATCCTTGATCTTCACTTTTTCACTGCTCTCACCGTCATATTCAATCGTCGCTCCGCTGGCATTTGTCGTTGCATACATTTCGATTGAAGACACATCATTATCGACCTCGATATGATAGGTATGCTCATTAGAATCAAAAGATTTGTTCCATACTCCGGATGATACAGTCAGATTGTTCAACACTGGTGCAATATTGCCTTCCTCGCCTAAAGAATCTGCTGACGCTACCTTCACTATAGAATCCGTTTTGGGTTCTTGTGTTGAAATACTTTCAAGTTGCTGTGTTTTCGGTTCTTGTGTTGAAATACTTTCAAATTGCTGTGCTTTCGGTACTTGGCTGACACCACTGGTTGGTTTTAGATTATTGGAGGATTCGGCTGATGTTAAAGATGATTTATTCCCATTATCGGATGAAGGTTGAGCTTTACTTGTTCCTGTTGAAGGCTCCTTTTGTACTTCACCCTCTTTAGGGGCATCTTTCGATTCGGTTTCCTTGACAGCTGTCCGTGTAATCGTAAGCGTATATGTTTTTTCATCTCCATTTTCTGCTGTAACAATAATCTTCACTGTTGTCTTACCGACTGGAAGGGTAACCTTTACACCGGCACTGGTTGCATCCTTTCCATTCACCTTTACAATTGCGGTACTGTCACTCAATGCCGGTGTTACCGTAACGGACTGAACTTCATTTTCAACAGAAGCATTATAAGCTGTCACTTTAGAATCGAATGTTAATGAGCCTTTTGATAATCCAATCGATGTTAAAAGGTTATCATCACTTTCAAGTTTTTCGACCTTGAGAGTATAGGCAACCGTTTCATTTTCCCCATCGCTGACGGTGATTTCAAACGTATTCATGCCAGTTTGAAGAGTTAAATCCTTCACTTTACTATCTGTCATTTTGACACCATTCACGTATATGGCTGCAGTCTCACTAGGGCTATCTGCAAGCAAGGTGATCTTTTCCACATCTTTTCCCACTGCTGCACTATAGTCGTGTACATCCTCTGAAAATTTTTGATCCAGTGCTACACCCTCTATTTCTAGCCTTGAAAGACTATTTACCGTTTGTGCCTCTTCCTGAATTACAGAAGTGCCTTCCGCTGCCCCTACCACGGGCATGTAAGTGGATGTTCCCATCCCCACAAGTGTACCAACCAAGATCACCTTCACGCTTTTTTCTTTTAATCCCTTCTTCAGCAAAGCCTATCCCTCCTATATTTCCTGCAAACATGATAGGGCCAGGTTACCAAAGGAACCTTAATTATTTCTTAATGGAGTTTATACCAACAGGAGGATACCTATTGATTCCTTCGGAAACAACTTTGTGCAACGTGGAATTCCAAACCAATATTTATGGCTATAATGGAGGTAGGAAGACAAATTTAACCTATTGTTATCACTTTTCTAGCGAACCTCTCAAACTGCCTTTAGATAACTAATTTATTTTCACTGTTTTTTCACATTTTCCTTTTATAATGAGCTTACATAATCTGATGAAAGGATGATGGCACACCAAGATGAAAAAATATTTATGGCTGGTAGTCAGCCTGTTCAGTTTGCTTTTATGCCCGGCAATGGCTTTTGGTCATGCTACAGTAATAAGCTCTAATCCTAGCCCGAATGAAGCGTTGGATACTCTTCCTGAAAAAATCAGCATTCAATTCAGCGAGAATATACAACCAGCTTTCCATTCGCTTGAGGTATTCAGCCAAGATGGGGACAAAATTCAAATTCAAGACAGTACAATCTCGGAACAAAGTGAAAAAATACTGGAAGCTAAGTGGAAGGGTACTATCAATGAAGGGATTTACTACATTAAATGGAGAGTGGTTTCGAGTGATGGCCATCCCATTGAAGGAACCATCCCCTTTCAATTCGGAGATTCATCTGGCCTTCCAGACCAAGACAATTCCGAAGTGAATGCAAGTTTTCCAAATTCCATCAATGTTATCCTGCAAAGTCTTCAATACATATGCTTTGCTGCCCTAACCGGAATCCTTTTTTTTAGATTATCGTTAATGAAGGACTCTCGACTTTTTGAAGCCAGCAGAAGAACCCGTCTATACCTTTGGCTTTCATATGCAGGTTTAGCATTTTCCATCTTCTGCAGTCTGCCTTTAAAAGTTACGATTGATGCTGGCGTAGGTTGGACTGATGCATTTAAAGTGAGTTATATAAAAGAAGTATTGAATGCTACAAACTTTGGAACGGTCTGGATCATTGAAATTCTAATATTGCTCCTTCTATTTTTAGTGATTTATTTCATGCTCGAGAACTCCTTAAATAAATCACTGCCTTACCTTTCTTTCATCATAATAGCCAGCTTGATGATTTGTAAGGCTTTCACTGGACATACAGCAGCCGTTCCTAATCAGGTTCTGGCCGTTTTGATGGATTTCCTTCATTTATTGTCCATGGCTTTATGGCTCGGCGGCCTTATGGCCTTATTGGTGATTTTGCCTGGGCTTGCTGATCGGCAGGCAGTCCAAGAAGATAAGAAAACATTTTACTGGTCGATCATTCAAAGGTTTTCCAAATGGGCATTTCTGTTTGTAATCTTACTGATTGTTAGCGGGATATATAGCAGTATACAGCATGTACCGACTATCCATTCATTGTTTAACACAACATATGGCCAATTGTTACTAGCGAAAATCGGTCTCATGTTAATCATGATCGTTTTAGGAGGCTTTCATTTTCTCAGAGGGAAAAAGCAAACGAAAAAACTTGGTTATAGTGTGGGAATGGAGTTTGGTTTAGGAATCGTCATACTTCTCGTTGCAGCTCTATTGACAAATGTCCAAACTGCCATGTCTTCTCCCGGGCCCATTGAAAAGACATTACGGACTGAAGAAAATAATGAGGTTACATTAATGGTGACTCCCAATGAAGTAGGGGATAACCTAATTCAAGTAAATCTTTCCAATGAAGGCAAGCCAATTGCTGAAATAGAGCAGCTTACAATCACTATGCAGCCATTAGATTCACCACGCGGTGAAATAAAGCTGCAGATGACGGAGAAAAACACAGGTACATTTTCATCAAAGTCTATATTAACCATGCCAGGAAAGTGGAATATCCATATTCACGGATTAACTGAAAGCCTGGATTCAATCAATGCTGATTTTATAATTTTCATAGGGAATTCATAACAGGAGGGATTTATACTAATGAAAAACATTTCAAAACTACTTATTTTTACATTTGCAGCATTATTCATTTTTTCCGGTTCAGCATATGCTCACGTTACAGTCAAGCCTAGTTCATCTGCACCTGAGGCGTGGGAAACTTATACACTCAAAGTACCTGTAGAAAAAGAAACTGCCACTACAAAGGTGACTTTAAAAGTACCTGAAGGGGTTACTTTTGAAAGCTATCAGCCTGTACCGGGATGGAAAGTAACAACGGAAGGTGACAAAGATGGCCATGTAAAAACGGTAACTTGGGCAGCAACTGATGAAGGAATAGCTGCTGGACAATTCCAGCAATTCTCTTTCGTAGCACAAAATCCTAAAGAAGAAACGAAAGTTGCCTGGGATGCATTTCAATATTACGAAGATGGTGAAATCGTTGAATGGAGCGGTGATGAAGGCTCAGACCTACCGCATTCTGTAACTGAAATTACGGTTGCTCCCAAGGCTGATGCAGAACCTGCGGACCATGGTCACAAAGATGAAGCTGACACTAATGATTCCATGACAACTGACAATTCAAAGGATTCAGCAACAACAGAAGGTGATAGCAATCAAACGCTGATCATCACTCTGGCTGTCATTTCACTAATTCTGTCCATTGTAGCGCTTTTTGCAGCTATAAGGAAAACTAAAAAATAATCATTATGGAAGGTGCCTCAAAATTACTTGAGGCACCTTTTTTTCTCTTCTAATATTCCATGACCACTGATTTACTCGGTAGCTGAAGGTTTTCTGATTCTATGGTAATCTTAATCGATTTTTCAACTCTTTGTTCCGCTATCGTTAAGTTAAGCAGTCCATTTCCCTGTGCTTTTTTGCTTATTCCCAGATCTTCCGTACTTTTCACCAGCTGAGCATATAGTTCCGCTTCAGTTAAATTGCGGTCAAATTCCTTTTCAGCAATCACTTTCAAGAGAGCTGCTGCACCGCTTACATGAGGCGTAGCCATTGACGTTCCGCTCAACCTGGCATATTTATTTCCTGGATACGTAGAGAGAATATCAACCCCTGGCGCCACCAAGTCAATTTCATCATTTGTATTTGAAAAATCCGCTAAATTTCTGCTTAAATCCACAGCTCCGACTTCCACTACCTCGGGATATGCTCCTGGATAATCCAATTCATCCGTTTCATGACGCCCATCACCACTATTTCCAGCTGCGCAAACAACAAGGATATCGTTCTGAAGGGCCTTTTGAATGAGTTTGTGTTCAGCCTCATCCGGAGGTCCGCCAAGTGAAAGTGAAATAACCGAAACCTTTTCTTCATTAGGTCCCCGCCAATTGATTGCATACTCTAGAGCTCCATTAATCCAATCTATATCGCCTTGTCCTTGACCATTTAGGGCCTTTAATGCTAATATGCTTGCTTTCGGAGCCACTCCCACTACACCTGCATTATTAACGGCAGCCACAATCGTACCGCTGACATGTGTCCCATGTCCGTTATCATCTTGAAAATCCCCGGTATTGGTAAAATCCTTCCCACCAATGATTCTTTCCTTTAGGTCTGGATGTCCCTTGTCAATGCCTGTATCGATGACGGCAACTACCACGCCCTCACCATAATTGCTTTTTTCCCAAATTGCCGGTGCTTTCACAAGCTCGACACCCTCAGGAATCTTCTCTTTCACCGTTTCCATTACTTCAAGAACCTTGTAAGGTATTAATCTTTTTTCTCTTGTCATTTGATTACCCCTTCCTTCGTTCATAAGTTAAACTGCCATCAGTGTGGGGATTTTCATCCCGTCTGGTTGCCGTCTACCGTTGAAAGAGATGAGATCAAAAAACTCTTCTCTCTTATATATACCAGATTTATGAAAATAAAAAAGAAGTTTTCAGAAAATTCCATCTAAATAACTACTTTTTATTTCTTTTTGTGTTATTATCTGGTACTCTTATTATAGAACAAACGTTCGTTAAATGCTACGTTTTTTTAGTCATTACTCAATTTTTTTCAAGCAATTTTTCGTATATAAAAAAGAAGCGACTCCGAATCGAGTCAGCTTCCAAGATGTTAAGCTGCGCCGCAGCATTTTTTGTATTTTTTCCCGCTTCCGCATGGACAAGGTTCATTTCTGCCAATGACCGGTTCTGTATGAACATGCGGCATTTTAGCTGCCTTTGCACTTTCCATGATAATTTGCGTACCTTTTTCCTTCATTTGCAGATACCGCTGTTTAAATAACTCCATTACATCTTTACTGTACTTTAACGTATCTTCCGCGATATCCATCGCCTTTTGTTTGGAAATATTATAATCCTCAAGGACAAATTGATTATCCCCGAAGGAAACCCTCACTCCAAAATGCTGTCCTGCCTGTTTATTGCCTTTAAGCTCCTCAACGAACTCAAGGTATACTTCCTGGCAATCACAAGTCTGATGCATGCAATAATAATCATATATCCAATACGATTTATCTTCGTACTTACTCTTTAAAGCAATTCCATCATCAACGCCAAAAACATCCAAATATTTCATCGCTTTTCCATCGAGTATCTCAAATGGATCAATCGTTCTCATCTATAGACACATCCTAATTCATCAAAATTTATTCTTCCTATGTATTGTACAACCTAATTCATCAATCGTCACTTGAAACGAAGCCTGACGAAGCCAAATCCCTTACATTAAAATCCCAATTGAAGGCAATAAAAAAAAGCTGCAGCAGTGTGTATGCACTGATGCAGCTACCCCTCAATCCATCATCCGATCCATGTAGTCAATTCATCGATCGGTGTTTTCTTAGCAGGTTTCGGCTCCATGTCAGGATAACCCAAGTATATGAAAGCCAATACTTCTCCCTTAGAGGATAAATTGAAAAATTCACGGACCTTGTCATGATATGTTATTTTTCCCGTTCTCCATACTGCTCCCAGACCTAGAGAATGTGCTGCAAGAAGCATGTTTTGAATGGCACTGTTCACTGCCGCATATTCTTCTGCCACAAGGACATTATTCTTATCACTAGGCTCTATGCCCACTGCGATGATGACTGGAGCCCTTAATGGATTCTTTTTTTGCCTTTCGAGCTTGCTGATTAAACTTTCAGGGGTATCATCAGCATTTTCAATTCTTGTGATTTCTTCGAATACCTGCCCAAGTTTATTTCTTCCTTCTCCTGTCAATACAAAAAAACGCCAAGGCTCCGTCCGATGGTGATTGGGTGCATACGTTCCAGCTTCAATGATTTGCTCGATCATTTCCTTAGGTACCGGATCTTGCTTAACGATTCCAATGCTTCTTCTCGTTTTTATAGCCTCGATAGTTTCCATGTTATCTCCCCTTATCCCTTTATCTCTAATAGTTTCTGCTTCAGTTCATTTTCCATTGACGCCAATTCCTGCTCTGCTTGACGGCGTTTATGCCTGCCTTCTTCTTGAATCCGCATGGTTTCCTCAAGCGTGGTTATCAAGTTAGCTTGAGTTTTCTTTAATGTTTCAATATCGACAAGTCCGCGCTCATTTTCTTTAGCGGTTTCAATGGTATTTGTTTTCAGCATCTCGGAGTTCTTCAATAACAAGTCATTTGTAGTCTTGGAAACCTGTTTTTGCGCTTCTACAGCATGCCTCTGCCTGATTAGGGTCAATGCGATCGCAACCTGATTTTTCCAAAGTGGAATGGCTGTCATGATCGAAGATTGTATTTTCTCTACTAGCGCCTGATTCGTGTTTTGGATCAGCCTGATTTGCGGTGCGCTTTGAATCGTGATTTCCCGACTCAATTTCAAATCATGAAGCCTTTTATCCAACCGTTCAGCAAATTGCAGCATATCATTGACTTCTTGAAACTTCATTTGATCATTGCTTGATTCAGCGGACTTCCTTAGCTCCGGAATCGTTTTCTCATGGATTTCTTCGAGTTTAATTTCCCCAGCTGCAATATAGACATTCAATGCCTGGAAGTAATCCTTATTCGTTTCATATAGCTTTTCAAGGATTACGATATCCGATAACAGGATATTCTTGCTCCGATCGAGTTTCACACTGATTCGATCAATTTGGGCTCCAGTTTTTTGATATTTGGATAGCACCTCCTGGACAGATCCCGAGAGCTTCCCGAACATACGCGCAAAGAATGAGGGCTTATCCGGTTTTAACTCATCCGGGCTCAGCTCGTTTAACTTTTTCATTAAATCACTGATAATGTTGCCCACTTCACCTACATCTTTTTTCTGAACATGCTCAAGCATGGAATTAGAAAAGGTCAGGAGCTTTGATTGGGCCGGTGTACCATAGGATATCATCGCCTGATGATTCGTAGGGTCGATTTGTTCGGCAAGCTGATAAGCCTTTGCCCTGTTCTCTTCAGGAATGACATCAATCAGTTTAACCGGTTTCGCTTCCTGGGAAGATACCTTCTCAAGCTCCTGCCCCCCATCAAATGGATTGGCTAAAAGGTCATCAATCAAACTGGCATTATTCGTTTTATTCAACAGGTTTGGATCATTGTTATTCATTTTAACCTCCTGCTTTCATCAATTACTTGTGACTCTTTTCTAGTTTTAATGGATTGCTTAGCAACATCCAATTCGAAGTTAAGGTTATCGATATCATCGGCAATCACTTTATATAAATCCTTTTCTATCGTATTAGTGAGTTCCTTTAAGGTTTTACGAGTCTCTGTTAAGGAAAGTTCGAGTTCCCTATTCTTTTTTGGCTGCTGTGCTAAAAAAACATATTTCTCCGCAAGCTCCATGGCGGAATCCAGATGCGAGTAATAAAATTGTTCCGCCTGGTAAAACCGCTTCGGTTCTTTTTTTGTCAGACTATATATTTTCCTGATCATTTTAATCATATCTTTCCTCTGTTTAAAAGAAGAGATATGCCTGACCGAGATTAGTGCTTTTTGCACCCGCCATATCTTCGGTTTTGCTTCAATTAAATTTTTCTTTATATATTGATATTCTTTTCTCGTCAATTCATGTTTTTTGAGGTATCTTGATGAAAAATATACGGAACTTAGCCAGTATACAAGCACCCCTCCTGCTAAAGATATGACAACGGACAGGGCAAACGGTTGATTCAATGCAAAATAGCTAATCATCCACACCGGCAAAACCATTGGAAATGCAATCAATATCGGAACAAAATCAGCAAGAAATCGATTCATAATCATTACACTCCTGACTTACACTCTTTTCTTTATATACGGATTATCCTTGGGATTGGTTTCAAGATAGATAAAAGAATTTCTCCTATCCTAAACGATATAGGAACCTGATGGTTTCTGCAAATTTATTGAAATTTTTTCTGTAAATTACCTCTTCTTCCCACTCATATGGGCTAACGCCTAGTCACTTCACCGGAACTTACATAAGTTATAACGTATCCATCCCGATTTTAAAAAGGAGAGTTGACTATGAATTCATACGGATTTTATCCTTTTCCACAACAAAATGGAAATCATCAGTACTATCAGTCTAATTTTAACCCATATTTCCAACAGCCTGAACGATTTGATTATATGCCACAGGAAGATTGGAACCTTCAGCAGGTACAAGAGAATCCATATAGCCAGGTGCCCGACCCATTCGATGTTGAAAGGCAGCCTCAACAACTTGAAAGAAGAGTCCGGGAACTTGAGCGTCAAAACGAGCGTCAAACGAGGGAACTCAATCGGCAGAACCAAGAAATCACGCGGATAAATCGTGAAGTGAACCGCATTAACCAGGAAATCTCCAGGCTAAGTCAAGCGGACCAGCGACATACGAATAGGTTAAACAGGCTAAATCAAAGACTTCGGGCAGTGGAAAGAAACCTAAACATCCCCTTCACCGCAACAGATGATGGTTTTTAATAAAGAAATAGCAGGAGCTCATTATGGGCTCCCGCTTTTTTTATTTTCCCGATGCATTTTTTGAAGGCATAGTCAGTACATGAGATTTAATCAAACGATTGATTAAACCTTTAAAGGTCCACTAAACCCTTGTCAGCGTTACTTAAACTGATTAACCCATTTTGAAGAACACCGATTCGGGTTACTGAACTTTCCGATTTCACTACTGCTGTATTTTTCGCTACCTTGAATGTGAACCCTGCCATCTTCTTTAAAAAAGTAGTTACCAATTAATGATGCGCCCAATAAAAAAAATAGGAGTTGCCAAATTTCCGCTGCTGTTTTCCATTTTCAGGAGTACTATTAAATAAAAAGCAACACACCCCCGCCTACAACTTATTAACCGAATCTTCATCTTCTAACTCATAATAACCATCATAACTATTGAACTGATATACATCTTCTGGCAAAAGTCCGTATTTAACGCCCAGCTCCATCAAATTCATTCTTACTTCTTCCTGAATGCGATACATTTCACCTTCAGGAATGTTCACTAAGTTTAGGCCCGCACCAGAATCAAGTTTCAAATCCGGCATTTCCAGTTTGTCTTTTAGTTTCGTATTGGAGTCCAGCTTGAACGTGACCGTATCAGAGTCCAATTCATCTGCTAAACCAAGCTTTAATTCGAATTTCGCTTTGGAATAGTCTTTCTTTAAGTTAATTTCACTCGTTTGTTTAATGGTTCCTTTAAAAGCGGACGGCCTATCAATAAATTCGCCAACAACTAAGTTAAGATTGAAATCTCTTCTGATTTTTTTCTTACCATCCGTTTCTCCGTCAATATCACTCTTCATCGAAAACTTGATTTCCTCAGACTCCCCATACTCTTCAATCTTAAAGGAGGCATTAAGATTCTCTTTCCGAGTAGCTTCTTTAATGACCACATCATTTGTAATCTGGAACAAAAGCTTTGATTCCTCATCATCTTCAGGAGAAAGTGCCACGCTAAATTCTTCGAATATCCGATTCAAGCCATATGGAACGTTTTTGCTTCTCAATTCCATGTTGAGTTGATTCGTACTGCCTCCAAAAGCCGTTGTTACCTTACGATCGATTATTTGCTCATCCTTATCAATTAGCAATGTAGAAGAAAATCCTTTAGAAAAATGGATACCTTTCATTTCTTTCCTTGCATCTTTTAGGCCGTCCACCAATTGCCGTTTCAATCCGTTTGCATCAGGACTTCCTATTTCTTTTGTCACTGCACCGGTTTTTGACACTTTTTGTGCCCTGGTGACTATCATGCTATGAAGCTTTTCATCTTTAATCAAATGGTCCATGAAATCATTTACTGGGTTTTTAGTTTCCGAAGAAGAAAGTTTAAGCGTCACTTCCCTGACCTTGATCGTTTCTCCTTCATGTTCATACTCCACGCCCTTTTTCATCGTAAAGTTTTTATCTTCTAAATTCCCCAACAGGAATGCCCCATATCGTTTTTGGATGTATTCCTGTTCTTTCTCCGTTAAATTCAAGTCTTGCCATTCAAGATCGGATGCTTCCAAGGTTTCAGGGCCAGAATTTGATGGATCGATCATTTGCATGAACTCACCATATTCATCAAAATTTAAATAAAAGAATTTTTCATATAAAAACGGTACTTTCAAACCTAGTCGATCTTTGGCTTGGAACATTTCTACATCCATTGCCTTTTCCTTCTCGACATGCAGGGCTAAATTATAATAACTTTGATTGCTTATTGGATCCTGTTCAGTTTTTGCAGTAAGAGTTGCCTTGTTCAATAATTCTTGAAACATTTCTAATTTTGGATCAGTCGATAATGAATCCATTTCGATATTGCCGCTTAGAGTCAGCTCCGAACTTGAAGGTTTCTTCATCATTTTCTCTTGGAATTCCATCTTATCGCCATACTTATCAGCCCATCCTTCTTTGGATTTCTGGTATGTTTTATATTCGGAAAGAAGATAGAGCTCTTTCGGGGATTTATGAAGAATAATGGCAGCGGCTGCACTGGAAATCATGATAAAGGCCAATATTGCAGTAATGATTAATGTTCTTTTCTTATGCCTTTTGGCAAAAGTCTCCTCTACTTGTTCTTGTCTCATCTCAGAGGCAACTTCCTTTTCCGTTATTTGTTTTTCACCAACAATAGGGGCGCCACATGATGGGCAAATTCGAGAGTCCTCGTTCACAGAATTGCCGCATGATTTACAATGTCCCATTTTTTATGCCTCTCTCCCTTTTGTTCCTCCTTACACCTATAAGCCTATATATTTAGTCCTTTCTCACCTCAATTCCTTTCATCGTTATCTATATAGATAGCACAAAGCGTAAGTTTCCTTTCGCCACTTGTATAAATATGTGAATAATTCATGAGATAGTATCACAAGTATCCCTTAAATCGTTTAAAAGAAGATATTCCATAATCAAAAGAACAAAAAAAGAACGGGAGTCATTCTTGCACTCCCGTTCTTTCTCGTTTATAACATTATCTGGTTCAACTTTTCGTTTCTTGATTCCTGTTCCTCCTGGGTAGACAAGTCATACTTCTTCAATAGATGAAAAAGTTCATTCAATGTTTCCTGCGAATTCCCTTTTTCCAGATATCGATCTAATGTTTGACTTATTTCGCTTGGTAAAAATCTCTTTTGACTTTCAAATTTCAGCCTGACATCTTGCTGCGAATGATTAAGATTGCATGTACCCATATAAAATTCACCTCTTACTTATCTTGATTCTATCTTGTATTATAGTCATTACCTTGTCAATTCTTCATCCTGCTTATAGTAGTCCTCGACCTTGATGAACTCCGGCGAGGTATGTGTGGCCATGATGCCATGATAACTGATATCCAATCCGAGTTCTTCTTCTTCTTCAGTGGATCTGATAGGCAGCCAAACATTTATAATTTTAAAAACGAACCATGTCAATGTAAAGCCCCAGATGCATAACACCACTAATCCTAATGTTTGAACTCCGAGCAAATGCCATCCCCCACCGGCGAACAATCCGTTTTCAGTGGAGAAAAGCCCTACCGCTATCGTACCCCACATCCCTGATGCCGCATGAACAGGAAAGGCGCCAACCGGATCATCGATTTTTCGGGTTTCCAGCCAATTGGTCGCAGCTAACATCAACATTCCAGAAACTGCTCCAATCAACAATGCCGAAAGATCACTAACGAATGCACAGCCAGCCGTAATCCCGACAAGACCTGCAAGTGATCCATTGATGACGGAAGGTGCATCCGAGCGTCCATATCTAAAAAGTGTATAAAGCAAGGTCGCCGCTCCCCCTGATGCAGCTGAGAGCATCGTGACAATTGCAATATGGCCAATGCGTCCATCAGTAGCTTGCAAGGTGCTTCCAGCATTAAACCCAAACCAGCCAAACCATAAAAGAAATGCCCCAACAGATGCCAGTGGGAGATTGCTCGGCAGTGAAATGGAGCTAGTCCCCCGTGAAGTGAATTTTCCTGCTCTCGGCCCGATTACAATGGCGGCCGCAAGTGCAGAAAAACCGCCTAGTGCATGTATGACTGCTGACCCTGCGAAGTCCTGCATGCCCAACACGCTTAACCAGCCACCACCCCATACCCAGTGACCGGCAATCGGATAGATGATTGCCGTCATCATTACTACAAAAATAAGATACGCCCGAAAATTGATCCTTTCTGCAACGGCTCCCGAAACGATGGAAACGACCGCGATGACGAATGCCCCTTGAAATAACCAAAATGCGTCGATGGAAATCGTAAGGTCTATATGCGACAAATCACCTTTCAGCAGAAAGCCGCTTGCTCCAATAATTCCAAATACATCCGCTCCATACATTAAGCCAAAACCAACGACGAAATAGCAAAGCGTTCCGATCGTAATATCAGCAAAAACCTTCATGATGATGTTCACATTATTCTTCGTACGGACGAACCCTGCCTCCAATAAAGCAAACCCGCCCTCCATCAATAGAATCATGGCTGCTGTCAGAACCACCCAAATCGTATCCAAGCCAGCGTTTAACGTTTCTAGAGTCATCTTGGGGTCCCCTCCGCTTTCTGCCAGGCCATTATTTCTTTAATGATGTCTGATGGTAAATTAATTTCCCGTTTTTCCGGTTCAGCTTCAAGTAAACCGATCATCTCATTTAAAAAAGCGACCTTCTGTTTTATTTTCTCGATTTGTTTATATCTATCTTTAACATTCACCAAATGCTCAACGGCCTGGTGATGACTTGGAGCACGCCCTGTAAAAAAACGTTTAAATGGTGATAGGGATTGATACCAAGCTTCCTCAGCTCTTCGTTTTTGCTCATATTTATGAATTTTACCTTTGATCGATTCAATTTCCGACTCCTGTTTGCTTTTATGGAATAGCAGTCCTTTTATCACTTCTTCAGATGAAATTTCAAAAACAACTCTACTATATAAATCATCCCTAATATAAATGTCATATCACCTCACGTAATCACGTTATGTTTTCTATAATTATATTTATAATTCTGAATTCAGTCAATAATTAAACAATAAAAACGATTTGCACTACGAATAGATCCGATTTTAACAATGCTTCTGCCTGTTCCCTTTCCATTAATCAAACGTTTGATTAATGGAATGAGCTAGTCACTTGATTCAATTCCTAGAGAAATTTGGAAGGTATAGATAATCATTTTTTCCTTACTCTAATAAGGCAGTTCCATACTAAGGAGGTTCATATATGACAGTAATAAACGATGTCAAAACAACTATAGCAGGGCTAAAAAGCGCTCAAGCGAGCTTTGAAACCTTCGCCCTTTCCACAGATAATGAGCAAGCCAAACAACTATACCAACAAGCTGCCCAACAAACACAAACGATTGTGGACAGCATCACTCCCCGCATTGAAGAGATTCAAAACGAGGAACCTCAATATAAACAATAATCATTCATATAAAAAAGGTTGGTTAAAGCAACCAGCCTTTTTTATATCTTTCAATCCATAAGGAGAATAAAATTTTCATTCCTTTTTCTAAACGTTTTTCTAAACGTTTTTATGTAAGACAGGATTTTCGAGAGTCAGACGGCTATTATAAGGGACTAGTCTTGAATATACCATAGGGTTACATACCAGCAATCCAATTGACCGAACTGCGGGCAATCAAGCCTAAAGCTAATGGAAAAGGACGAAGTCGCGGATGTAAAAGCTATGAATTGCATACGCTTAAAAAACATCGAATTTGATTGACAGGAACTTTAAGAAAGACCTTAATAAAAGGATTTCAAAAGGATAAAGCCTTATTGAATGAATGGAAGAAGTGATGCGAGGATGTTAAATGATACAAAGAAAAAGCTGACTCCTATCCAACAGGAACATCAGCAAGTTCAAACTCAATTGGAAATTAAAATGTCAGTAATGACCGGCTGTATAATTTACACGATCGGACAAGTCATTCCCAATTTTCATATCCTTTACCATGACTTCACGGACCTGACAGCTGGAAACCCCATGGCAGGAATATTAATATTCATTGCTATGCACCGGATTTGGATGTATGACCGAATTGGCCGCTTTGTTCCGCTTACAGGTTTCGGCAATGCCGCTATATCCGCAGCCATAGAATACCGGGCAGAAGGTTTCGTTTTAGGAGATGGCTGTAATATATTCAAATTGGCTGAATCATTTATGTTATTCCTTGGTTTTATCACAACACTGGTAATGACTATACTCATACAATGGGGGGTTTATAATGCTTACGGGGCATCGCACATGGGTGTTTGATCAAAAGCCTGTCATCATCTCCACAGGAACCGTTGGCGGTCCATTTGAAGCAGACGGTTTGCTTGCGGATGATTTCGATCTTCTCCATTCCGATTTATGGATAAATCAGGATACTTATGAAAAAGCACATAAAGTCTTATTGGAAGAAGCAAGTACAAAAGCAATCGAAAAGGCGGGTCTTCAAAAGGAACAGATTCAATTTTTTCTTGGAGGCGACCTTATCAACCAAATAACACCTACGAGTTTTGCCTGCCGAACACTAGGAACACCTTATCTCGGCTTATTTGGTGCCTGCTCCACCTCCATGGAGGGACTGGCTCTTGGTGCATACCTTGTCAATACCAAAGGGGCAGAGTACTTATTGACAGGAGCATCAAGTCATAACGCCGCAGTAGAAAAGCAATTTCGCTACCCAACTGAATACGGAGGGCAAAAACCTCCAACAGCCCAATGGACCGTTACGGGGGCCGGCGTAGCTTTATTAAGCAGTGCCGGGGAAGGTCCAAGGGTCACATCAGCTACGATAGGCCGTGTCATTGACATGGGATTGACTGATCCTTTCAATATGGGAGGTGCAATGGCCCCGGCCGCTGTGGATACGATTGAAGCCCATTTAAGAGAACGGAACCTCGACCCATCCTATTATGATTTAATAGTGACCGGGGATTTAGGAAAAATTGGACATGAAGTGTCATTGGAATTATTTAAAAAACATAATACTCCGATTAAAGAAGAGCAATATAAAGATTGCGGTTTAATGATATACAGGGAAGGTCAACCGGTCCTGTCCGGGGCAAGTGGCCCTGGATGTTCCGCAACCGTTGTTTATGGTCATTTGTTAAATCGCATGAAAAAGGGAGAGATTAAACGATTGCTCGTCGTGGCTACCGGTGCCTTGTTATCTCCCCTATCCTTTCAACAAAGTGAGACGATTCCATGCATTGCCCATGCCGTATCGATCGAATATGGCGGTGAACCACAAACATGATTTAATTGTGTAATCTGGCAGATGTTTGATGTATTCAAACACACGCCTGCTCAGGATGAACATTCGTGGTTGCTGAGATTGTTTCCGTACCTTCGCGGATACGGAAACGCATGCTGGCATGTTTGAAGTAACCAGTGCCAGAATAAACAGCCACGGGATGTTCCGGGAGATTATTTTTAGACCTAAGGATAAGGAGGATGCTATATGACGATAGCTTCTAATGTAAAACAATGTGTCTCTAGCCTGAAAGGAGTTGAAGCAGGCTTATCCAGCTTAGCACTCCGGACTCAAGATGAAGAATCTAAACGCATCTTGCATGAAACGATGCTGGTGGTGAATGAAGTTATGAAGGATGTACTGAAGCGCGTGGGGGAGTTAGAACGGGAAGAACCACAATATAAAGGTTTTTAAAAACAATGATCAAGCAGGAGGTGTTTGGTAATGCCGGATTGGATAGAAATTCTTTTGCGTTCATTATTCTTTTTAATTGTTCTTTTTGTAATCACGAAAGTGTTAGGTAAAAAACAATTATCCCAGCTCTCCTTTTTTGAATATGTAACGGGGATAACCATTGGTAATGTTGGGGCGGAATTAGCTACGAAGGTCGAAGGCAATATTATACATGGTGTACTGTCCATCCTCGTCTTTGCCATAGCACCCTTCATTGCAGGTTCAATATCCTTAAAAAGTAAAACGTTCCGTGATCTTGTGGAAGGAAAAGCATCGGTTTTCATCAAAGATGGCAAGGTCATGGAAGACAATTTAAAAAAAGAGAAATATACCATCGATGAATTGTTGGCATTGCTCCGAAAAAAGGATGTCTTCGATATCTCAGAAGTCGAGTTTGCCTTATTGGAAGCCAACGGGGATTTTTCCGTAATGTTAAAGAAGCAAAATCAACCTATAACAGCTAAAGACCTTAACCTGTCAGTGGCTGCAGTAAAGGAGCCACAAACCATCATTATGGACGGTAGCATACTCGATGAACCACTTTCAACGATTGGACTGAACCGAAATTGGCTTCATACTGAACTGGATAAGTTGGGGGTAATCCTCGAGAATGTTTTTCTTGCTCAAGCTAATTCTAACGGAGAATTAACTGTGGACCTTTTTGATGATAAACTTAAAGTTCCTTCTCCTCAAGAAAAACCTCTTATGCTCGCGACCTTGAAAAAATGTCAAGCAGACTTAGAGTTGTTTGCACTTGGAACGGAATCAAAGGAAGCTAAAGAGATGTTTAGCAAAAATAGCGAAAAGCTGCAAAAGGCAATAGATGGCGTAGCCCATATCTTAAGGAACTGATCACTATATTCAATCCCTCACTTTCATAAGCGAAGTGATCAGTCCAATGATGATAATCGTCACACATGAAAAAAGAAAAATTTCAATACCTAAAGTGAATGCTGCAGCTGAAATGATTAGTGTATCTATGACGATAATCGCAAATGCAATATCCATGGAGGTAGATTTTGCGATGATTTTGGCTAACATATCCGTTCCCCCGCTGCTTGTCTCATATCGAAGCATGAGTCCTATGCCCATCCCTATGATGGCACCGCCAATCAAAGAGCTTGTTAGTATCGAAATGGAAAAGACCTTTTTCAGTGGATTTAGCCAATCCATAAAAAGGGATGTCAAAAGCAATCCGTGAACGCTGCTATAGAAAAAAGGGCGTTCATAGTACCAAGCATATAAAAATATAGGAATACTAAGGATTAACATGGATAGCCCCGTTTGATAACCAAAGAAATAATGAAGGATGAGTGCAATCCCAATAACGCCGCCATCTATTAAATGATGAGGAACTAAAAAACCATTGATTCCAATACCCACCAAAAAGCTACCAACAATTACAGCCACCGCTTTTTGAAAATTAATAAAATCACCTTGCCTCCCAATCATATATTCCTTAATATATGTCCAAGTCAGAGCGTCAAGAATATACATGCAAAAAAAAAACCCCTTCCCTTTACTTCAATTTAACTACGTGAAAAAGGCCCTGGTCATTTAGACCGAAACCCACAGTTTGTAGACAGAAAACGTATCTTTCATCAAAATGATGTTCCCGAACCAACTGACCCAAAGCAACACCTTCAACTACTCAGGTATGGTTTCTATCTAAATGTTATAACAAAGTTTATTGGAGGCGAGACTCCAGCGGGAAAAGCGCTACCAGGGAGAGCCCGCAGTAACAAGCAGAGGGCGGACGGCCCGTGGAAAGCGAGTGCCTGCAGTGGAAATCCCATTGTACAAGCCATAAAAAAACTGTAGGCAAACTCGATTTTCATCGGGTTTGACTACAGTCTGAGGGCCCGGTCATTTAGACCGGGCCCCATTCCATTATTTCAACTCTAATAACACTACATTTTCAACATGTGTCGTCATTGGGAACATATCGACAGGTTGGATATCAACTGCTTTATATCCGCCTTCTTCCAAGATATGAAGATCACGCGCTAGAGTGCCTGGGTTGCATGATACGTATACGACTTTGTTAGGTTTCATCTCGATGATCGTATTCAGAAGGGATTCTTCACAACCTTTGCGAGGCGGATCCACAACGATGACATCCGCAGTGTTGCCCTTTTGATACCATTCAGCAATAACGTTACCTGCATCGCCAACCATGAATTCTGCATTTGAGATTTCATTCAATTCAGCGTTGCGGCGTGCGTCTTCTATCGCTTCTTCGACCACTTCGACTCCGATTACTTTTTTCGCTTTTTTAGCTAAAAATAAAGAGATGGTTCCAATGCCGCAATAGGCATCTATCACAGTTTCTTCACCCGTCAGCCCAGCATAGTCAAGAGCTTTATCATATAGGACTTTCGTTTGATCTGGATTGATTTGGTAGAAGGATTTTGCTGAAATCGCAAATTTCACATCACCGATCATATCATGGATCACTTCGTCGCCCCATAGTAAAGTCATTTTATCGCCTAAGATTACATTCGTTTTCTTGGAATTCACGTTTTGGACTATGGATTTAACTTGCGGAAGACGTTCAACGATTTCCTTCACGATGCTTTCTATGAAAGGGATACTATTCGTTCTTGTCACGAGAACAATCATTAATTCGTCTGTTTGCTTGCCATAACGGGCCATGATGTGCCGCAATACACCTTTATGTGACTCTTCATTGTAAGCAGGGATACCAAGTTTACTGAAAATCTCTTTAACGACTTGAACGGCTTCATTGATCACTTCATTTTGGATGATGCTTTCTTTCGTTTCAACAATTTCATGTGTCCGCGGTTTGAAGAACCCTGCTATTAGCTTGCCATCCTTTTCACCAACAGGAACTTGAGCTTTATTGCGATAATGGGTTGGATTCTCCATCCCGATGATAGGGTGAACCTTCACATCCTCCAGTTTCCCGATGCGTGTCATCACTTCACGTACTTGCTTTCCCTTGAATTCCAACTGTCCTTCATAGCTCATGTGCTGCAGCTGACAACCACCATATTTATGGTAATCTTCGGTCGTGACCTCAACTCGGTATGGACTGTTTTCGATAATCTCGATCAAGCGTCCGAAGCCATAACCCTTATTAGCCTTCATCACTTTAATTTTTGCTTTTTCACCAGGAAGGGCGCTCTGAACAAAGATTGGGTAGCCATCTACTTTAGCGACGCCAGCCCCTTCATGTGTTAAATCTTCAAATAAAACCTCTATAATATCATTTTTAGCAACTGGTGCTGTTTTTTTCATATCATCTTCTCTTTTCTTTTTTATGCTAGCCTGTATTTTACCACAATAGAGGCCTTGCCACAAAACCACTCACAAATTTACCCTGGTTTTCATAAAAATATAGTGAAGGAATTACGGATTTTTCATAGTTCCATGAATAAAAATTCAATAAAAAAAGAAAAATAAGGAAAAACAGATGAGGTGAGAAAATGGGTTTATTTAACTCTATATCAGCCTGGAATGCTACAAGGTTAGAAAAACATCGAGCAAGTATGGAGCAAAAAGGACTCTGTCCGGATTGTTACGGACGCGGATACAGCTCCTTCGTACCTACGGAATATCATTTTTCCGATATACACGACTGTCCCGGCTGTAATGGCTCCGGAGCTTACGCTGATTGGGCAGCCATGAATGGGCAGCAAATGTAATTGCATCCATCGCAAAATTTCAAATAACTAAAAAGGACCCCCTGTTAAACAGGAGGTTCTTCTATTTCTTTTACCATATAGCGAAATTCATGGCCGCTAATCGAAATGGTTTTCATTTCGATATATCCTAATCTGCTATAGAGACGATTCGCCCCTTCATTTTCATTTTCAACGACTAAAGAAACCCTTGGATACCCCTTATTTTTAGCGTATCCCTCAACATATTGAATCAGTGCACTACCAATTCCTTTTCCTTGAAAATTCGGGTCAACGGATACTGTATCCAAATAAAAGTCTTTCATTTCCGCTTCCTTATCGAGTGTAACGCTCGGGTCTTTCATTTTCATCCTTAATTGTTTCACTATCGGTTCATCCAAGCTTTCGGCATCCTTGCCATGGTAAGCAATGATCAATCCAGATACTTGTCCTTCATGTTCACTGACGAAGGTATTTTCATAGCTGATCCGATTTCCACTTTTCCTGAACAAATCGGCAAGAACGGAAAGTACTCTTTCTTCTTCCGTTTCACCTGTCAAAACCTCTGCAATTTCCTTAATCGCTAACCGGGTCAATATGGCTGACTTTTCCGCATCTTCCGGTGTCGCTTTCCTGATATACATGTTTGCAATTCCCCTTGCTTCATTAAACTGAAAAGGCCACCAGAATCAGTGGCCTTTTCACCCTATTTATTTGCCGGATCGTCCGGCAGTATTCCTTGCGGGATGAATACATCAAAATGGCGGTACTGATTTACGAATTCAGCTGGGGCCATCCCGCCAAATTCCCCATCCAAGTTAAGCATCATGTCGTTTTTGGCCTGGACTTTAATTCGATTGGCTTTTTCATAAATGACGTTTTTATCATGGATATGTTCACCGCGCATTGCCAATGTTGCGACACGGACAATATCAGCGAGGTTGGCCTTTTTCAAAATAAGCAACGTGAACATACCATCATTCAGAGAGGCGTCAGGAGCCAGTTTCTCGAAGCCGCCAACCGAATTCGTGTTAGCCACCAAGAAAAGCATGATCTCTCCTTCAAAAAGCTTTCCATCATATTCAATAGAAACTTCCGTCGGTTTAATTGAAGGTAGCATTTCAATTCCTTTAATATAATACGCTAGCTGACCAAGCATGGTTTTCAGCTTGATCGGCACGTCGTAGGTCAATTCGGTCAATCTGCCCCCGCCTGCAATATTGATGAAATACCTATCGTTCATTTTCCCAATATCGATCGGCATCGTATGCCCACCGGCAATAATTTCGGCTGCCCCTTCGATTGACTTCGGTAAATGCAGCGCCCGCGCGAAATCATTGGTCGTTCCCGTCGGAATGATTCCTAGTTTCGGACGTTTCTCTGCAGTGGCCAGTCCATTAACAACCTCATAAATCGTACCGTCGCCCCCTGCTGCAATAACTATATCATAGCCGCGTTCAATCGCTATCTTAGCAGCGTTCGTCGCATCCCCAGCACCGGTCGTTGCATGTGCAGAAGCTTCATAACCAGCTTCTTCAAGTTTCGCTAGCACACCTGGCAGGCTCTTCTTAATGGCTTCCCGGCCCGAAGTCGGGTTGTAAATCAACCTTGCTCTTTTCATTTCCCATCATCCTTATACATATTGATTCCATAATTTACATCTTAATCCTTCGTTACATGAAAAGCAATATTCGAAAAAAAGAGGACCGTATTTCGGTCCATATCTTTTGCATTTTACTAGAAATCTTATCAGGGAAAATTATAATGCTTTTTACAATTTTATTCTAGTAAATGATTTCAATCATGGATATTGAACATTCAAGTTAAATGCATCGGTAACCGTTAAAGTATGTTTCCCTTTTCCAATATTGAATATCCCATTCTTTTTAACAGCGCCTTCTTCACTTGTTTCTTCTTTCACTTCAGTCATCTTCCAGCCGTTCTCAGGTCCTTCAAGTTCCTCGACCCCTCTAGCATCTATCTTGATATCACTATTATCCTGAAGGAATACACTTAGATTTCCGCTGTCCTTCACACTCCAGTCATTCAAGAGCTTTCTAGGCTTCAGAACAAGATCGGTACTTTTACCGTCTATCTCCACGGCCAACTCAGCAGGGATTATTAGAGTTGCCTTAAGATTCATTGTACCACTGTCCAAAAGTCCATTTTGAATCGGCAAATCCTTGAAGCTTATATAAAGCGTATCACCATTTCTCTCAACGAGTAAATAATCTTCCGCCTTGTTCAACAACGAATCCTCATCTTCCATTACCCGCTCACCATATGTTCCAAAAATGGAAACTTCCTCGCCCTTACCACTCTCAATTGTCAATGGGTATGGGCCAGGGTCCAGGACAACTCTCTGTATGCCTTTCCCTGCCTTTTGATTAAAACCAGGCAAATTGACCGTTTTCTCTTCACTATTCACGGCAGCCCTAACTTGATCCATCAATCCGCTTGATGTTAGCAGAATTAAAACTATCCCAGTCGTTCCAAGCAATCCCACGAAAAGAATGCTAAGAATATCATACTTTACAAAAGAACTTTCTTTTCTGGAAAAATATATATAGAAAAGAATCTCTGCACCCAAGATAATGAATAGCAATGGCCACCATGATAGCAGAATCGTCGTCAAATTCATATCCGCAATTTGAGAAACCAGTAAAACCAATCCCAAACCAACCAGGGAGATTCCCATTGAAATCGTTCCGACTCTCCATGTTCTCATTTTGTCTCCTCCTTGACTCTCCCTTTTTTACTTCCCGACAGCAATTTGATTCCCCCGCCTATAAGAAGGATGCATACCAGTCCTTTTTGAAAATAATCTCTAAACCAATATTCTAAGTTTCTTCCAATCCATTCATCTAAATAAGGAGCAATGGCCGGGACGATTATATTACTAGCGAGGAAATAGATTCCAAGTCCCACTAACCCCAATCCTACCCATTTTTGGTGATTGACCATCCCCGAAATGATGGGGACATCTTCAACTGGACCCTCTTCCATTTTCGAGGCCTTTTGCAATCCATCAAAAAAACTATAAAACCAGATAATCGGAATAAGGAAAAAGAAGAAACCTAAACGGAGTAAATCCAGTATGTAAATGGCGAATAAAAAGCCGGCCATCAATTGAATCCCACGTTTTTGCAGCCCCAAATATAAGTGACCTGCACCAGGAAAAATAGCGAATAAAGTCGCGACCGATTTACTCTTCTTCCCGGATTCCCGTCTCTCCTCGAAATCTTCCAAAACGGTCCGATCGATAAGCTCCTCACCCCTTTGCTTTTTATTGAGCTGTTGAACAGAATCAAAAAAGCTGTAAATCCAAATAACAGGCAATAGTGCCATGAATATTAACAGACCTTCCATCTGTGTCATCACACTGATGAAAATCACCATGATGCCAAGGCCTAAAAAGCCGATGAGAAAAATGAGTCCCCGATTCATGAGGCCCAGCTGAAAGTGCCCTAACCCTGGAACGAATGAAAGGATGATTACATAAAATCTTTCCGCCTCCGGCTGCTGATCTGCCATTTCCTCCACACCCTCTTCACTTTTAGGCTTCCTCAGTGAGGTGACCACCAAATCAAATATACTGATGAAATAAAACACCATTCCAATAATGGAAAAAGCCAGAAACGCATCAGATTGACTGATCAACGAAAGAAAAAGACCTCCAAGCCCCAATCCAGCTGTGGCAAGAAAATAAAATAACCCTTTATATTTCCTTCCTAGGTAAAAATGTCCGAAACCTGGCAAAAATGATAATAAAAAGGCTAATACCGGACTTTTATTCATTTCTAAACCCCTCCTTATTTTTCTTTTCGATAGAGTCCATCCAATTAAATGTTTTATCAATAAGTCCATCGGTTAAGGACTGCGTTTCCTTTTCGCTGCTTGATTCGACAGAATCCACGTATTCTGTCAATGATTGAAATACTCCGCCTGCCATTAATAAAATCGTAAAACCGGCCGCGATCAAGTAATGTTTTGTGATCGTACGAAGTGATTTCTCTTTTCTGTGTTGCTTAGCCTCTTCAACAGAGGCGCTTTTCAGTCGGCTAATCGATTCCATGACAGGACCTGCAATATCAAACCCTTCAATGTCCAGACTGTTTTCTTCTTTTTCCATCGCTTCCATATAGGCGGACAAACACTTGTCACAGGAGTATAGATGATTTTCATATTCAATTTTTAGAGCCTCTGGTATTTCATCTGCCAAATATACAACCCATTCTGCTTCAGGAACATGATTCATGAAAAATCCTCCTCTTTCCAATGTTTTCTCATCCAATTTCTTGCCCGATATAGCTTTACCTCCACAGATTTCACTTGAATCTGCTGTTCCTCTGCAATTTGCTTGAATGTCTTTTCCTTTATGTAATAGCCATATACAACGTCCCGGTATCCCTCTGGAAGGTCATTCAGCTTCCGTAATACTTGCTTTCGCCTTTCATTCCGAAAAAATACTGCCTCGACATCATCAGTTAAACCCAAATTAGCTTCCGATGAATGTTCCTCCTGCAATTCTTCCTTTTGGCGTTCCCTCTTTCTCTTTAAATCGATTGCATGATTGACCGCAATTCTGGTAATCCAAGTTTTGAAACCTTGGTTCTTATATTGAGGAAGAGAAGTATAGATTTTGATAAAGACTTCCTGGGTAACATCTTCAGCATCCTTTTGGTTCCGCAAGACGGAATAGACGGTTCTATAAATCGTCTGTTTATAATTTTCAATCAACATTCGGAATGCATGATCATTCCCAGCCCTTACCTTCTCAACCAACTCATCCGTCACTTCTCTTCCTCCTTTCCTGTTAAACTTTCATGTAATAGACGACACAAAAAGGAGTTACCCCTACAGATAACTCAAAAAAAACAAAAATTATTTTCTCCTTTTTCACAGTAAACGCTTTTCTTAATCAAGAGAAAACCGTACCACTTTAAAAGTGATACGGTCAATATTAACGTTTATTGATTTCTTCCACCAAAATTTTATTAACAAGCTGTGGATTGGCTTGTCCTTTTGTCGCTTTCATGATCTGTCCGACAAGGAAGCCGATTGCCTTTTGTTTACCGGCTTTAAAATCTTCAATCGATTGCGGGTTATTATTCAATGCTTCTTCAACGGCTGTACGCAATGCGCCTTCATCGGAAATTTGGACTAGTCCCTTCTCCTTGACGATCGTTTCAGCATTCCCGCCGTTTTCAATCAATTCTTTGAAAACTTTTTTGGCAATTTTAGAAGAAATCGTGCCATCTTCAATCAGCTTGATCATTCCAGCCAACGATTCAGCAGTCAATTTGACATCATGCAGCTCTTTACCTTCTGCATTCAAGAAAGCGGAAACCTCACCCATGATCCAGTTAGATGCTAGTTTTGCATCAGCGCCTGAAGCGACTGTCGCTTCAAAGAAATCAGCACTTTCTTTCGTTACCGTTAAAACGGCTGCATCATATTCCGGTAAGCCAAATTCTTCGACATAGCGTTTTTTTCGTGCATCCGGAAGTTCCGGAATCTCGGCAGCAATACGCGCTTTCCATTCTTCATCGATATGGATTGTCAATAAGTCCGGTTCCGGGAAGTAACGGTAATCATCGGAGCCTTCCTTAATTCGCATTAGTACCGTTCTGCCTGTAGCTTCGTCGAACCGGCGGGTTTCCTGTTCGATTATGCCGCCTTCATTCAAGATTTCCGCTTGTCGGATTTCTTCATGCTCCAACCCTTTGCGAACGAAGTTGAATGAGTTCAAGTTTTTCAATTCGGTTTTCGTACCGAATTCTTTTTGGCCGACAGGTTTCAAGGAAATGTTTGCATCACAGCGAAGTGAGCCTTCTTCCATTTTACAATCGGAAACGCCGGTGTATTGAATGATGGATTTCAACTTTTCCAGATAAGCATAAGCCTCTTCCGGGGAAGTGATATCCGGTTCGGATACGATTTCAACAAGAGGCGTACCTTGACGGTTATAATCACACAATGAATAGTTCCCTTTATGTGTCAGCTTTCCAGCATCCTCTTCCATATGAATGCGGGTAATGCCAATTTTCTTTTTCTTGCCGCCCACTTCGATTTCAATCCAACCATGCTCACCGATCGGTTGATCGAACTGTGAAATTTGATATGCTTTAGGATTGTCCGGGTAAAAATAGTTTTTCCGGTCAAATTTCGTAATTTCCGCCACTTCGCAATTCAGGGCAATCGCAGCCTTCATTGCAAAATCAACAGCCTTTTTATTGACGACAGGCAATACACCTGGGTAGCCTAGGTCAATTACAGTCGTGTTACTATTTGGAGCGGCACCAAAATGATTTGGGCTCGCTGAGAAAATTTTAGAATCCGTTTTTAATTCTACGTGTACTTCTAGACCAATCACCGTTTCAAAGTCCATTATTTTCACCCCTTACAGCTTAGGAAATTGTTTATGAAAATCTGTTGCTTGCTCAAATGCGTGAGCCGCGCGATAAATCGTGCTTTCATCAAAATGCTTCCCAATCATTTGCAGTCCAAGCGGAAGCCCATTCGCTGCGAATCCACATGGCACTGATATACCTGGTACACCAGCAAGATTGACTGGAATCGTCAAGATATCATTCGCATACATCGTTAATGGATCGTCGACTTTTTCACCAATTTTAAATGCAGGTGTAGGTGTAGTCGGCCCAACGATGACATCGTATTTTTCAAAGACATCTTCAAAGTCTTTTTTGATTAATGTACGTACTTTTTGAGCCTTTTTATAATAAGCATCATAATAACCGGAACTTAAGGAGAACGTTCCAAGCATGATACGGCGTTTCACTTCGTCACCGAATCCTTCTGCACGGGTTTGCTTATACATTTCGATAAGAGTCTCTGCATTATCTGTACGATGTCCGTAACGCACTCCGTCAAAACGTGAAAGGTTAGCCGAAGCTTCCGATGAAGATAGCAGGTAATAGGCAGCTAAAGCATATTTGGAATGCGGCAAGGATACCTCTTCCCATTCAGCTCCAAGCCCCTCTAATACTTTTAATGCTTCAAGTACGGAATTACGTGCTTCTTCCCCAACGCCTTCACCAAGATATTCTTTAGGCACAGCTATTTTCAATCCTCTAACATCGCCTGTTAATGAATTCACAAAACTCGGCACGTCAACTTTAGCAGAGGTCGAATCCATTGGATCTACACCTGAAATCGCTTCAAGCAAATAAGCGTTATCTTCAACCGTTCTTGTAACTGGCCCAATTTGGTCCAATGAAGACGCAAATGCTACTAGTCCGAATCGGGAAACCCGTCCATATGTAGGTTTTAAGCCGACAACTCCACAATATGCCGCTGGTTGGCGGATCGATCCACCCGTATCGGAACCTAAAGAGAATAGGACTTCACCGGAAGCGACAGATGCAGCTGAACCACCCGAAGAACCGCCTGGCACATATTCCGTGTTCCAAGGGTTGCGTGTTGCCTGAAATGCGGAATTCTCATTAGAAGAACCCATCGCAAACTCATCCATATTCAATTTCCCTATCGTAACCGTTTCTGCTTTCTGTAGCTTTTGAACAACGGTTGCATCATAGATTGGATCAAAGTTCTCCAAAATTTTGCTCGCACAAGTCGTACGCAAATTTTTAGTGACAATATTATCCTTCACTCCGATTGGCATACCAAATAAAGCGCCTTCGTTCTCGCCTTTTACCAATTGATCATCCAATCGTTTTGCTTGATTGCGGGCGTTTTCTTCATCAAGTGTCAAAAATGCCTTCACCTTGTCCTCTACTTGTCCGATTCGCTCATACGATTCGTTAACAAGGTCAGTGACACTTATCTCTTTCTTATGTAAGCGTTCATGAAGCTCAGAAACCTTTTGTTCGAACAACGACATCATTGTCCCTCCTTATTCAATTATTGATGGTACACGGATATATCCTTCTTTGCTATCCGGTGCATTTTTAATTACTTCATCTACTGGCAATCCCGGTTTTGCGACATCTTCGCGCATAACATTCTTCATATCCAAAACGTGAGAAGTCGGGTTTACTTGATCCGTATCAAGCTCATTCAACTGCTCCGCGAATGAAATCATTTGGTCAAGCTGATGCTGAAACTGTTGTGCTTCTTCTTCCGTAATAGCCAAACGAGCCAAATGGGCAACGTGTTTAACTTGTTCCATAGAAATACGTGACATTCTCTTCACCTCCGAAAAAATATCCAAATCGACTGAATTTCGTCGCTTTTCTCCATATAATCATCGTTTAAATCATATCAAACTATTACACAGTAAAGCAACAAGAGATACAATGTCGAAATTCAATTATTTCATAAGGAAAAAGAGATATTTTCCGGGAAATATGGGAAAGTTGCCGAAATTTCCGGGGAAATGACAATAAGGCCTTTAAAATTCGACAAATGTTCCCTTTTTAAAGTATTTGCTTCCTAAGATGGAAGGGTTTACTTTCTCCTATATATTTTTGTTCCTGGTTAAGGTTATTTTGAAATTTACAAGAAATAGATTCCAATTTTAAAGTGGGTCGCAAAAAAGATGAAGCCGTTAAGCTTCATCTTTTATCATTCGTATATATGCACGGTTGGTTCGTCCTGATTTGCTTCACGGACTATGAGCGCTTCAGGTCCATTTACAGAGGTAATGGATACCTGTACGGCAATATAGTTCGGGAAACGTTCCATTACAAGCCCAGCAACATATTGGGTAAAGCCGATGGCTTCCGAGTTCCCATAAAATTGAATGGGGATATCGATGTTCAGACTTTGCAGTTGATCATCCATATAGAACGCCCTCCCGATGACTCCGTTAAAGTTAGGGAAGTATTCTTCGACATCTTCTTTAAAGTTCGTGAAAGTATTGACGTCATCACGGTATTTTTTTTCAGCACCAGCTGAAGGAAATAGGAAATACTCTTCGTCCAAGTCCGTCCATTTTCCAATGTTGTCAGAGTTTTTATCGATATTTGTATAGGAAATGAAATTCCCAGGGACTACTGAAGATTTTTCATTTTGCTCGAATAAGGCAATCGTAATCGGAACATTTTTCAGCTTGTCCTTTTTACGCAGCCTTTTTAAGACTTCTGCAGCAATTTTCTCCCCTTCTTGCTTTAGCTTATTACTATCGATTTTCTTTTCATAGGTGGCACCGTATGCTTCTTTTTGATAGTAATGCACTGAATTCAGCGCAAGACCTATTACAACTCCGCCAAGGCTCACTGAATTATCTTTTGTTTTTACCAAGTAATTATGTTCTAAAACATGGGCAAGATAGATCGGATTTTCTTGATTCCGCTTATCAATGTCACCTTTACCTGGATCAACCGGATTCAAGCCAAGATTCTTTGAGGCTTTCATGTCCTTCTCTTTCAACTGACTATCGGTATATTTTCTGTTCAGCCAAGAAGATATCTCGGAACTATCTAGTATTTGCCCCTCTTGAAACAGGTAATCTTCCGGGTCGAATTGGGTTTGGGCCAACCTCATCAATCCATTTTCGAATTCTTCAATGTCATATCGGGTATTTAGATTGGATACGACCAAACCGCGTGCTTTTGATGGTTCAAACGGTAGGATTGTTTGATAATATTCTTCCGAAATTTTATACTTCGGAATAATTGCCGTTTCTTTTTTGTCTTTGGAGTCTTGAACTACCTCTTGCTTATCCTCAAAACTAGGCGCACATCCAGCAAGAAGCAGTATAAGAATCATCCCCAAAATAGAGTGTTTCCTCATAGCTACACCTCTTATTTATTTAGTTCCTCAATCAGTCTCTCTTCATCCCATACCATGACGCCTAGGCTTTCAGCTTTTGCCAGTTTGGAACCGGCATCTTCGCCAGCTACGACCAAATCGGTTTTCTTGCTGACACTTCCAGCAACGTTAGCTCCTAGCGCCTCTAATTTCTCTTTTGCTTCGTTACGTGTTAACTTATGCAGTTTACCCGTTAAAACGACTGTTTTACCAGAAAAAACGGAGTCGATATCTTCAATAGCAACAGCTCTTGGGCCTTTGAAAGTAAGATTTACACCAGCTGCATCCAACTCATTCAGTAATGCATGTACTTCTTCCAATTCAAAATAGGCTACGATGGAATCGGCCATCTTATCACCTATTTCATTAATGGCCGTTAGTTCTTCACGGCTCGCCTTGCTTAATGCTTCCATCGTCCCGAATTCCCTCGCAAGTGTCTTGGCCGCTTTTGAACCAACATGGCGAATGCCCAGCCCGAATAGTAATTTTTCCAACGAGTTGGTTTTCGAAGCTTCGATTGCTTGAAGAAGTTTATTGACGGATTTATCCCCCATCCTTTCCAAAGCAATCAGTTGATCGTATGTAAGCTTATAAATATCAGCCACATCTTGAATGAGTTCTTCTTTAAACAACAAGCTAATCACTTTTTCACCAAGACTGTCTATATTCATTGCTGTACGGGAAACAAAGTGAATCAAGCCCTCCCGTATTTGTGCAGGACACTTCGGGTTGATGCAGCGTAAAGCAACCTCCCCGTCCAGCCGAACAAGTTCACTGCTGCATTCCGGGCACTCAGTCGGCATCTGGAATTCGACTTCTTCCCCTGTACGGCGCTCTGCCAGTACATTGACCACCTCTGGAATGATATCACCGGCCTTTTTCACGACCACTTGATCTCCGATTCTGATGTCCTTTTCACGGATTAAGTCTTCGTTATGAAGTGAAGCTCGCTGCACGGTCGTACCTGCTACCCGAACGGGATCCAAAACGGCGGTCGGGGTCAATACACCCGTACGGCCAACATTCAGCTCGATATCCCTTAGGGTTGTAATGACTTCTTCAGCTGGGAATTTATAAGCAATGGCCCATCGCGGACTTTTTGCAGTAAAACCTAATTCATCCTGCTGTTCAAGGGAATCCACCTTTACGACAATTCCATCAATATCAAAGGCTAAGTTTGGACGGTGTTCCGTCCATTCTACTATATAGGCCAGTACTTCCTCTATATTCGAGCATGTTTTTCTTTCCCGATTCGTCTTAAACCCGAGCCGATCCAATAAATCCAAACCCTCACTGTGGGAACGGACCCCTGTTTCCCCCAAATCGGCAATCGCATAAAGGAAAATATCCAAGTTCCGTTTCGCAGCAAGTTTTGGATCAAGCTGCCTTAACGAACCGGCAGCTGCATTTCGTGGGTTTGCAAATGGTTCCTCACCGCGTTCTTCCTTAGCCTTATTTAATGATTCGAATGATTTTTTTGGCATGAAGGCCTCACCGCGCACTTCTATGGCAACCGGCTCCCGCAACTTCAATGGAATCGACTTGATCGTTTTCAAATTAGCGGTAATATCTTCACCGATCGTTCCATCTCCACGGGTTGCCCCTCTTACGAAATATCCATTCTCATATTGAAGAGTGACGGCAAGTCCATCAATTTTCAATTCACATACATAGGAAAAATCGTCACCTACAGATTGTCTGACCTTTCTGTCAAAATCCAGTAAGTCACTTTCATTGAAGGCATTGCCTAAACTAAGCATCGGTGTGGTATGCTCCACTTTTTCAAACATATCCAAAATGGCGCCACCGACCCGTTGTGTCGGTGAGTCCGCCGATTGCAGTTTAGGAAATTTCTCCTCATACTCAATAAGTTCACGGAGTAGCCGATCATATTCAGCATCAGGTACTGATGGCTGGTCCATCACATAATATTCATAGCTGTATTGGTTCAATAACGTTTGCAGTTCTAGAACTTTCTTCTCTGCAGCTTGTAAGTCCATACGTTCAATCCTTTCTAAAGAAGACTCCACCGCACTTCTTATAGAAGAGCGGTGTCTAAAGTCAGATATCCCTATTCTTTACCAGTAGAAACATATTAATAGCTTATGCTTTTTCAACTGGTGCAAATTTCGCCAATAGACGTTTGATGCCGATTGGACTTGGAAAGGCAATATCCAGTTCCTTCCCTTCGCCTTCCCCTTTTACGCTCACCACGGTTCCTATCCCCCATTTTTTATGGGATGCACGGTCGCCGACAGCCCAGCCGATCTCTTCACCGCCCGTTGCGGATGGTGCAGAAACAGCTTTTCCAAAGGCAGGCACTTTTCTTGTGGAAGCTGTTGAAGGAGATCCGGTTCTCGAAGAACTGAAAGGTGTTTGCCTAGCTCTAGGAGCCGGTTTCGGTTTTAGATCTTCAAGAAGTTCCTCTGGTATTTCACTGATGAATCGTGAAACTGGATTCATGCTCGTCCGTCCATACAATGTCCGCATTTGGGCATTGCTTATGAATAGTTCATTTTCAGCCCTTGTAATTCCAACATAAGCCAGACGGCGTTCTTCTTCCATCTCCTCTTCATCCATGAGCGAGCGGCTATGAGGGAAAACACCTTCTTCAAGACCCAGTAAAAAGACTACCGGATATTCTAGTCCCTTCGCAGAGTGAAGTGTCATCAGCGTTACAGTGTTTGTAGCTTCTTCGGAATTCTCATCTAGTTGATCTATATCTGCAACCAATGCCAGATCCGTTAAAAAGCCCACCAATGATTTGTCCTCGCTGCTATCTTCGAATGCTTTCGTAACAGATAAAAACTCATCTATATTTTCAAGCCGGCTTTGTGATTCAATCGTTTTTTCTGCCTGCAGCATCTCACGGTAACCGGTTTTCTTAATGACTTCCTCCACCAGTTCCGTCACGGATAAGTACTCCTGCTGATTTGTATAGTTAGTGATCAGCGTATGGAATTCCCTTGCCGCTTTGGTAGCCTTCCCGCTTATCCCTACCATTTCCACAGATTCGAGTGCTTTATAAATGGAAACATCATATTGATCTGCATAATCTGCCACTTTGTCCATTGAAGTTGCACCAATTCCGCGTTTTGGTACATTGATTACACGGCGGAGACTGATGTCATCATCAGGATTCGCAATAAGGCGAAGATAGGCAAGTAAATCCTTAATCTCTTTACGGTCATAGAACTTGGTTCCGCCGACTATTGCATAATTTATATTGGATTTAAGCAGAACTTCCTCCATGACACGTGATTGTGCATTTGTTCTGTAAAGTATTGCTATATCGGAATATTTCCTGCTACCGCCCTGAACTAACTCATTTATCTTTCCAGCTACAAATTGTGCTTCCCCTTGCTCATTGTCTGCACGGTAATAGAATAACTTATTGCCATCTGCATTCTCAGTCCAAAGATTTTTCGGCTTACGGTTTTGATTGTTACCGATGACCTTATTCGCCGCTGCTAGAATCTTTTTCGTCGAGCGGTAATTCTGCTCAAGGAAAATCATGTTGGCATTCGGATAATCTTTTTCAAATGAAAGGATATTCGCAATATCCGCACCGCGCCAACGATAGATCGATTGATCGGAATCCCCGACAACACAGAGATTACGGAAGCGTGAAGCCAGTAGTTTAACAAGCATGTATTGAGCCCTGTTCGTATCTTGGTACTCATCAACATGAATGTATTGAAATTTACGCTGATAATATTCAAGCACCTCAGGTACGAGCTGGAACAATTGAATCGTCATCATGATCAAATCATCGAAATCAAGCGCTGAATTTTTACGCAGCCGTTTTTGATATTCCGTATATACATCGGCAGTTACTTTAGTGAAGTAATCAGAAGCCGTCTTCAGGTACTCTTCCGGCCCGACCAATTCATTTTTCGCTGAACTGATGCTACCCAAAATGGCACGGTAATCATATTTCTTTGTATCCATATTACGATCTTTCATAATTTGTTTTATGACCGATTGCTGATCCGTCGTATCCAATATCGAGAAGTTCCTATTAAATCCGATACGGTCGATATCTCTTCGTAAAATGCGGACACACATCGAGTGGAAAGTTGAAATCCAGATATCTTCGGATGCACCGCCAAGTATGGCGCGGATCCTCTCCTTCATCTCACGGGCCGCTTTGTTGGTGAACGTGATTGCAAGGATGTTCCATGGCGCTATTTCCTTCTCGACCATCAAGTAAGCTATTCGGTGAGTCAGCACACGCGTCTTTCCACTTCCTGCCCCAGCCATGATTAAAAGTGGGCCATCAGTTGATTTCACTGCTTTTTGTTGCTGTTCATTCAAACCTATTAATAATTTTTCCGCTAAATATTGCATTATCACACCACCTATACGAACATTCGTTTCTGTTTTAGTATACTATATTTATTACATGTTTTCATTTAACTGCCGAAACTGTTGCAAGTGCCACCTTCAAATCTTCATAAATCACGTTGCCGACAACGATGACATCCGCAATCTTAGACATCTCTTTGGCCTGTTCAACCGATTTTATCCCACCGCCATAGAATAGTACGGTATCCTCCAAACTCTCTTTGGCGGCTTCCACCATCTGGACATCGCCATAATCACCGCTGTATTCCAAATAAAAAATCGGCAGGTTGAACATCTTTTCAGCCATCATCGCGTATGCACCCACATCATCCATATCCAAATCAGTATTGGCTTTCGTCAATTGGGCCGCCTTGCACTCTGGATTCAGAATACAGTACCCTTCAACGAAAATTTCATCCCAATTTAAAAGGTATCCGTATTCCTTGACTGCTTGCTGATGCAGTTTCATCATCCAATCCGGGTTTGTGCTATTCAGGACACTCGGAATGAAATATAAATCAAACCCTGGTGTCACCGTTTCAACAGAGGAAATTTCCATCACACATGGAACGGTATATCGTCTGACACGTGCCATTAAATGAAGCACATTCTCAAGCGTGATTCCATCCGTTCCTCCGACCATGATTGCATCAGTACCGGATTCACAGACTTTCTCAAGGGCCTCATCACTTATTTCTTTATTTGGATCGAGTTTGAAAACATGTTTCCACTCGCGAAAATCGTACATTATAATCCTCCATTCACACTTCCCATTACACCATTATAGCATTAAGATTTTTCATTAAAAAAGAGAAGTATCGATAAAATGTTATTACCAAATGGAACCTCTGAATCTAAATTCCAATATAACACGGATACGGCTGAAAGACAGCCGGCAAAGAAAAAGTGATGGACCCCCAAAATAAAAAGCCGGGAAATGAATTCCTCGGCTTGTTATTATAATCGATAGAATTAAGATTCAGTTGTTTCCTCAACGTTATCCTTAATACGGTTAAGTGCCATAGAATAAGCATCATTTCCGTAATTCAAGCAGCGTTTGACCCTGGAAATCGTAGCCGTGCTTGCACCCGTTTCCGTTTCAATTTTATGATAGGTTTTACCTTCTTCAAGCATGCGGGCTACTTCAAGACGCTGTGCCAGTGATGAAATTTCATTGACTGTGCATAAATCATCAAAAAATCGATAGCATTCGTCTAAATCACGCAAGGAAAGGATCGACTTAAACAGCTGATCCGTTTCTTTTCCCCTTAACTTATCAATTTGCATGTTACTCCCCCTCTATTTCATGGGTATCAAAATGAGACGTCTCCTACTAAACCAGGTTCATCCGGAATAATATTGACCCAGGTTTTACCTGGAATCAATCCTACTTCTTCTTCGTTTTTCACTGGTATAATCCGACCATCCTTATTAACCCATTCTACTTCATTCGCTTTTCCTTTTTGAAGTAAATAACCTTTTCCGCCACTTTTCAAGTCGATTTTACGACGCCCTTTATCGTCAATCACTTGATGAGCAGCCTCAATGATCAATATATTATCAAGTAAAATAGGTTTATTCGATTTATGTTCGACTGTTTGCTCTCCATTCGAATAACGTTTATATTTCTCTTCCGTTGCTTCGTATTCATACTGTACATCATACTCGTCTGATCCGTAGGAAATCTCGGTTTTCAATGCCGGTTCCCCTTGAAGGCCAGCCTCTTCTTCCTTTGTCAGGAAAGTATAAGGCTCCGGTGCACCATTCAACTCATATCCCTTTTCCTTCGCGCCTTTTTGGATATCCTCAAAGGAGATGTAGGAATTATGAGGTGCTTTTCGATCTGCCGAACGTTGAAACAAAGTACCATCATAATATAATCCGTTCAAGTTATCAATATACCCTTTGTCCAGCATGGTTTTTGCCTCGGGGCTATTCCCATGACACACATAGATGCAATCCATGCCTTTAGCCAATTCGATATAATAGTCCCTTGCACTCCGAATTGGACCAATTTGGCTTGGCATTTCACTTTGGAAGATAGCTAAAAATCTGGTTATGTCACCTTCTGCGAGCATTTCGTAGACGATATCGGCTTCTGAGAGGCCCGATTGCGGGCGTGCTTCCGGATGATTATTAACCATCACTGCTGCAGCCCTTTGCTCACTGCCTTCATCGGTGGCTATACCTGTAAGTGGAAACTTATTGGAAGGTTCATTTTTCACATCTGTATTTTTGATGACAGCCTGGTCTTTCGGCTTACTGTCATCCGTTGCAGGGTTTTCTTTCGTCGAACAGCCTGCCAGCAGTAAAATAGCAATAACGATGAAAAGAACTCTCTTTAAATTCATCTTTCCACTCCTCTGATTTATTAGCCATTTCTTCTCTTATATTTTAACGCATTATAGTGGGAAAGAGTATAGTTTTATTCATAACATCATATACTCCCCGCTGGGTTAGCCTTATATATGGCAGATGGGTTGTTGAAAAGAATGAAAGGGTGTACACAGGATCAGCGAAGCGATAACCCCTCTCACGCAGCAAAGTTTTCAATTCATTTTCCTCTTCAATCAGTTCAGGAACCTCCTTGGTGGACATGACTCCCTTTAATTTCAGAGGAAGTTCATGAATCACATTTCCGTGTTCCGTTAAAACGATTCCACCGCCAATCTCCTTCAGCCGGTTAAATGCCAAATGCATATCCTTTTTCCTTTTACCGATTAGTATGATATCTCCTGTATTTGTATAAGAGCCAGCAAAGCCACACAATTTATCCGCAAACCCTTTTAATATCGTATTGATGCGCCATTTCCCTTCCCGGTCAATAAGCATGAAAAAGCATTCATCATCCTCAAAGTTCAGTTCTTCATGTCCAACATCATTGGCAAGGGAGTACGGTTTCGTAATTACATTATTGACCAATTCAATCCCAAACGGCATGGAAAATTCAAAATCTTCCTTTAAACTAAGCTCCCAATCAAGATCTAGTGGTTTAAAATCGAAATCACTCCATTCGATTTCCTGTTTATCCGGAATGATTTCACCATCCCTTTTAACCCATTTACCTTTTGCCATTACCGAAACCGGTGCAGGTTCCTTTACATCGGTCAGGAAGTTGATGTTCGCTACCCTTCCAGTGGCAATATTGCCATGAAGGTACTCAATGTTATAATATCGTGCAATGTTGATAGTTGCCATATTGTATGCATCGATGACCGGAACACCATGCTCTATCGCTATTTTAATCAAGCAGTCTATGAAACCACCTTCATAAAAGGATGGCGGCGATCCATCTGTCGTATAAAAGAATTTGTCATAATGATCAATGCCCAGTTCATGGATTTCCTGTATCATTTTTGGAAGATCCGGCCGGATCGAAGAATGTCTTAAAGATACATAATAGCCCTGCAGCAAGCGCGACATGACTTCATCACCTGTCATTGCCTCATGATCACAATCGGCGCCGAACAAGGTCATTTTTGCTAAAGTCTTCTCTGAAGCACCTGGAAAATGTCCTTCTATTTTCTTCCTCATTCGCTTGGCTTCCTGAATCCAGTGCAACATCATGTCATCCCCATCGAGAAGCTTCGGCCATCCAGTCAGTTCCCCGCCCTGTAATACGGCATCATGCTCCAGCCATGATTTAACGGCCCCATGGGAAAAGACCATGTCTTCATCTATCAATTCCGTTTGTCCGTCAAAACGGCTCCACCAATACATTGTTACAGGAATGTTACGTAATTCTTTCAAAAGAGAAAACGCTTTCTTTTTATCTAACTGCAATAGAAACGGCAAGTTATCATTGATCAATGTCGTTGTGCCAAAATGAGATGCATAACGTGAAAAAGAAAGGGGATTATATAATTGAGAAGGGTGTGAATGCGGCTCAATATAACCCGGGACTAAGTACTGGTTTGTACAGTCTACCATTTCACAGCGGTCTATATTATCAGGAAGTTTATCGCCAACATATATGATGCGATCATCATATATCCATATATTCGCTTTTACCCACTTTCGTAAAGCCTGATTTAAATAAGTCGTATTTTTAAGCAGAATGTGTGGTGCCCTATTGCCATCCAGCACATCTATATGTTCTCTTAGATGCTTATTTTTCCATCTATAGCGCTGTTCAAGCATTAAACATTCCCCCATAATTTTTTAGAAACAGTTGTATGAAAAAAACCATTTTCAATCCAATTTTATTTCATAGTAACATACTTGCCTCATTAGAACAGTAATGTTATCCAGAATATTGTTAAATTTTTGTGAAGGGATGGACTTTAAATGAATTTTAAACAAAATATCAGTATAATAAATGCGTTAATGCGAATTACCTGTGGTTTTACACTTCTAACATGGGCAATGGCTAAAATGGTAAAAAAACCATGGAAAAACCAATCTTATATATTCGTGGTCATGCTTTCAGCCATGAAAATAGGCGAAGGCATTCTCCGCTATTGTCCTGTCGTCGATGCATTGGAAAACGGACAAAGCTTTATGAAAAACGAACCAAAACAAGAAAACGAATCCAATCAATCTGATTCATATTAAGTTTTTTCTAAAGAAGAAGCTGACTCCGCTTAGAGTCAGCTTCTTTATATTATGATCAAAAATTGTATTTTATTGCACGGTGGCCAATATCCGTTCGCCAGAATAAGCCGTCTTTCTCAATATGCCCCAACTCTTTATAAACTTCAGCTTGGGCAGAGGCCAAATCTTTCCCTTTTGCAGCAACCAGAAGCACACGTCCGCCATTCGAGATGAAATTCCCCTCACTATTAAGAGCCGTTCCAGCATGATAAACATGGGCGTTCGGATCAATCTTTTCCAAGCCTTTAATGATAGATCCCTTTTTATATTCCCCTGGATATCCATCAGCTGCGACGACCACTCCAAGAACGGCTTCTTCATGCCATTCAAGTTGTAAATCCTCTTCAGAAAGAACCGCTTCTAGCGTATCTACGAAATCTGTTTTTAGGCGTGGTAAAACAACTTGCGTTTCCGGATCGCCAAAACGGGCATTGAACTCAATGACTTTTGTGCCTTTTTCAGTAGCGATCAACCCGGCATATAATATTCCTGTAAAACGGCGATTTTCCGAAATCATCGCATTTACCGTGGGCTTAAGAATTGTTTCGACTGCAGTCTGAATCATTTCATCGGAAATTTGCGGCACCGGTGAGTATGCACCCATTCCACCTGTGTTCGGACCCTGATCTCCATCAAAAACTCGCTTATGATCTTGAGCAATGACCATCGGATACACTTTTTCTCCATTAACGAATGCCATCAATGAAAATTCCTCACCATCAAGAAATTCCTCAATGACGACTTTGGCAGATGCTTCCCCGAACTTTGCTCCGACTAGCATATCATGGATGGCGTCTAACGCCGCTTCCATCGTCATAGCAACTACGACACCTTTTCCTGCAGCCAAACCATCCGCTTTTATGACGATGGGGGCACCCATTTTTTCGATATATGCTTTTGCTGAATCATAATCAGAAAATGTTTCATATTCTGCTGTCGGAATGTTGTAGTTCTTCATTAAATCTTTAGCAAAGGATTTACTTCCCTCGATGACTGCAGCACGGCCATTAGGACCAAATACCTGTAATCCTGCCTCCGTAAAATCATCTGCAAGTCCATTCAACAATGGAGTTTCGGGCCCGATCACCGTTAATGAAACTGCATTCTCTTTGGCAAAGGCAACCAAATCCGCGTGATTGTTTTCATCAATTGGAACAAGAGTCGCTACATCGGTCATCCCTGGATTTCCCGGTGCTGCAAAAACAGTCCCAACCCGTTTACTTTCAAATAGTTTGCGGGCTATGGCATGCTCCCTGCCGCCCCGGCCAATTACTAGTACATTCATTATCGCACCTCATTTTTGATTAATGTTTAAAGTGACGAATTCCTGTAAACACCATCGTAATCCCATATTCATCAGCTTTCTTGATTGAATCCTCATCTTTAACAGATCCACCAGGCTGAATGATTGCCGTGACGCCCGCTTTCGCCGCCGCTTCTACAGTATCATCCATTGGGAAGAAAGCATCTGATGCCAATGCACTTCCTGTCGCTCTTTCCCCAGCTTGTTCAAGAGCAATTTTTGCAGCTCCCACACGGTTCATTTGACCTGCGCCAACGCCTAATGTCATTTGATCGTTACAAACCACAATTGCATTCGACTTTACATGTTTCACGATTTTCCAGCCAAGTTCCATGGCTTTCCACTCTTCAGGGGTAGGCTCACGTTTCGTTGCCACTTTTACCTCTGCATCCTTTAAGCTATGTGCATCCCGATCTTGAATAAGTAATCCGCCTTCAATGGATGTCAATTTACGTTCAGGCTTTTTAACCGCGTCGAAATCAATCGTTAATAAACGAAGGTTTTTCTTGCTTGTCAATACTTCCACTGCCTCTTGCGTAAACCCAGGAGCAATGATGATTTCAAGGAAAATTTCATGAAGCTTTTCCGCGGTCGCCTTATCAACTTCACGGTTCAAAGCGATGATCCCACCGAAAATGGAAGTGGCATCTGCCTCATAAGCTTTTTCATATGCTTCCAAAATGGTTGCACCGACACCTACGCCGCAAGGATTCATATGTTTGACTGCAACAGCGGCCGGCTCATTGAATTCTTTAACGATTTGAAGTGCTGCATCAGCATCATTAATGTTGTTGTATGAAAGTTCTTTTCCATGTAATTGCTTCGCTTCTGCAATTGAGAAAACGGAACCGAGCGGTTTTTTATAGAATGCGGCTTTTTGATGTGGATTTTCCCCATAACGAAGCGACTGTTTCAATTCATAGGTAACAGTCAAAGATTCAGGATTTTCTTCATCGGCAAGCTCTGTCATATACTCTGAAATAACGGCATCATATGCTGCTGTATGGCGGAAAACTTTTGCAGCCAGGCGGCGATTCGTGGTTTTTGATACCCCGCCGTTTTGTTTCAGCTCAGCCAATACAGTAGGATAATCATTAGAATCAACGATAACAGTCACATATTCGTGGTTTTTGGCAGAAGAACGAAGCATTGTCGGTCCACCGATATCGATGTTTTCAATAGCATCTTCCACAGTGACTTCCGGTTTGGAAATAGTCGCTTGGAATGGATATAGGTTTACACAGACAAGTTGAATGGGTTCAATATTATGCTCTGCAAGCTGTGCTGCGTGATTTTTGTCATCATGTTTTGCCAACACCGCTCCATGGACATTCGGGTGAAGCGTTTTAACACGTCCATCCAATATTTCCGGGAAACCGGTGACGTCACTGATTCCAATTACCTCAATACCATTATCCTGCAGCGTTTTTTTGGTACCGCCTGTAGAAATAATTTCAAAACCTGCTTCAATCAACCCTTGAGCAAATTCTACGATACCTGTTTTATCCGATACACTAATTAATGCACGTTTCTTCATGTTATGTTGGTCCCTCCATTAAGTAAGTTTCTTGTGGCATAGCTCCTGCAAAACTGACGGATACAAGTCATGCTCCATTTCCTGAATTCTTTTTTGAAGGATATCTTTCGTATCCCCCTCAAGAATTGGCACTGCTTTTTGGGCAATGACCGGTCCTGTGTCCATTCCATCATCAACATAATGAACCGTTACCCCCGTTTCCTTCACTCCGGCGTCAAAAGCCTGGCCAATTGCATCCTTGCCTGGAAAACTAGGCAAGAGTGAAGGGTGGATGTTCACAATCCTCTGTGAATACTTTTGTAATAATGTCGGACCGATCAAACGCATATAACCAGCCAGAATGATAAATTCTATCTCATACTGGCGAAGTTTTTCCAGGATTTCCGATTCATACTCAGTCTTGTTAGAGTAATTCTTCGCTAAAAAGGAGAAAGAATCAATATTCTCAAGCTTAGCTCTCTCAAGCACATATGCGTCTTCACGATCGCAAACGACAAGACAGATTTCCGCTTCCAACTTTCCACTTTTTATTGCTTCAGCAATTGATTGAAAATTACTACCGTTACCTGATGCAAAGACAGCAAGGCGTTTCATTATTTGAACGACACTCCATTTCCATCCACAACCGTTCCAATAACTGAGGCTTCTTCACCGCAAGACTGTAGGTGGGCTAGCACATCTGATGCCACTTCTTTTTTCACGACAGCCGTCATTCCAATCCCCATATTGAAGATATTGAACATTTCCTCTTTTACAAGGTTCCCTTTTTCTTCAAGGAATGAGAATATAGTTGGAATTTCCCAGCTTCCAAGCTCGATTTCAACACCGCATCCTTCAGGAAGAATACGCGGAATATTCTCGATGAACCCTCCACCAGTGATATGGGCAAGACCATTAACATCAAATTTTTCCAACGTCGATAAAACGGACTTCACATAGATTTTTGTCGGTTTTAATAATTCCTCTCCCAACTTGCAATCCAGTTCCGGTACGAAGTCATGAAGCGACATACCTGAGTCTTCAAGAAGAATTTTACGAACAAGGGAATACCCGTTACTGTGGATGCCGCTTGAAGCGAGTCCAATAACGACATCACCCGCCGAGATCGCTTCACCAGTAATTAGACGTGATTTTTCAACGGCACCTACAGTAAAACCTGCCACATCGTATTCTTCCGTCTCGTACATGCCTGGCATTTCAGCTGTTTCTCCGCCGATTAAAGCACATCCCGCCTGCTCACAGCCATCTGCAATCCCTTTGACGATCATTTCAATTCGTTCAGGATCTGCTTTACCGCAGGCAATATAATCTAAAAAGTATAAAGGTGCAGCACCTTGAACGACAACATCATTGACGCACATAGCTACACAATCCACTCCAATTGTATCGTGTTTATCCATCATGAACGCCAACAAAAGTTTCGTACCCACTCCATCCGTACCTGAAATGAGGACAGGTTCTTTAAGGTTCAAGGAAGATAAATCAAACATGCCGCCGAAACCGCCAAGACCATTCATTACTTCTGGACGTAATGTGCGCTTTACATGTTTTTTCATTCGATTTACCGCTTCATAACCAGCCTCAATATCCACACCAGCCTGTTTATATGCATTAGCCATTTGAAATCCTCCTCCGAAAATCAATCATCATTGCCGACTTGATTAACATTTTGTTTTTTCTCGTTCGTATTCAAAAATTTCAGTCGGATAATTTCCGGTGAAACAAGCTAGGCATGAACCGCGCGTTTCTCCAGGAAACGGTCGTCCAATTGCTTCGACCATACCTTCGACACTTAAAAAAGTTAAGGAATCAGCACCGATGATTTCTCTTATTTCCTCCACTGATTTAGAGCTCGCAATCAGTTCTTCCTTTTTAGACGTGTCAATGCCATAAAAACATGGATTCTTAATCGGTGGTGAGCTGATTACTACATGCACTTCTTTCGCTCCAGCATCTTTTAACATGCGGACAATCCTTCTGCTCGTTGTCCCACGGACGATTGAATCATCAACCATTATGACCCGCTTACCTTCCACTACCCCTCTTACAGGTGAAAGTTTCATCTTCACGCCTTGTTCACGCAAACTTTGTGATGGCTGAATGAACGTCCGTCCAACATACCGATTTTTTATTAAACCCATTTCATATGGAATGCCTGCAGCTTCAGCATAGCCAATCGCTGCCGAAATGCTGGAATCAGGTACACCTGTAACTACATCGGCTTCAATTTTGGTTTCCAGTGCCATTTGCTTGCCAAGATTTTTTCGTGCCGTATGAACATTGATCCCATCAATGTTGCTATCCGGACGGGAAAAATACACGTACTCCATCGTGCACATTGCCTGTTGACTGGAAAGCGAAAAGTATTCGGATGTGATTCCCTCATCATTAATGACAACCAGTTCACCCGGTTCAATATCGCGGATGAATTCTGCACCTACAATATCAAGTGCACATGTTTCGGATGCAGCGAAATATGCATCGCCTATTTTCCCCAAGGAAAGTGGACGGAAGCCATGCGGATCTCTAGCCATGATCATTTGGTTTTCTGTCATGATGACAAAGGCATAAGCTCCCTTCAGCATGCTTAAACTGTTCTTCACGGAATCTCTGATATCCGAGTAGCCGGAACGTTTAATCAGATGGGCCAGAACTTCCGTATCAGATGTCGTTTGAAAAATGCTTCCCTGTCCTTCAAGCTGTGCTTTTAACTGATGGGCATTGACGATATTCCCATTATGAGCAAGAGCCAGCCCTCCTGTATGTGAATTGAACAAGAAAGGCTGAACATTTTGATACCCGCCGCCGCCTGCCGTTGTATAACGGACATGGCCGATTGCTGCTTTTCCGGTACCGGAAAGTGCCTGCATTTTTTCTGCCGTGAATATCTCTGTGACAAGACCTTCACCCTTGGAGATTGACATCTGCTCACCGTCCGTCACGACGATGCCAGCTCCTTCTTGCCCACGATGTTGTAAGCTATGCAAACCGTAGTAAGCCAGCTGTGCTGCATCGGGATGTCCCCAGACTCCAACAACACCACACTCTTCGTTTAGGCTTCTTATTTCAGCAAGCATGGTATGGCTCCCTTCCAAGCTGTTTGTAAATCTTCAACGTCCGCTTCCAATACTTTGCTATCAATGTCTGTTGCCACGACTAATTTATTATCTCCCGTTACTGAGCCAATGCATATCGCATCTTCAACTAGCGCTTCGAATGCCGTTTTGTTTTCAGGCTTGATGGATAGTAGGAATCGAGATTGCGTTTCACTGAATAATTCTGATACCGGTTCGCCCGCTAAATTCACTTTTGCCCCAAGCTTGCTAGCCCCGAATAAAGATTCAGCTAAAGCCACTGCCAAACCGCCTTCCGAAAGGTCATGGGCTGATGCAACAAGTCCTTTTTGGATTGCAGCGAGGATTTGCTGCTGACGTTTTTGTTCAACGGCCAAATCAAGTTCTGGAGCGCGTCCAAAGATTTTACCCTCAAGCATTTTCTGTAATTCACTGCCACCAAATTCAACTTTCGCTTCGCCGACCACATAAATCAAATCGGATTCATTTTTAAATGTTTGTGTAGTGATGTGCTGAAGGTCACTGACAAGACCAACCATCCCAACTACAGGTGTCGGATAAATCGCTTCACCATTCGTTTCATTGTAAAGGGAGACATTTCCGCCAATTACAGGAGTACTTAAGCTTCTGCAAGCTTCACTCATACCGTCTGCCGCTTTTTCCAATTGCCAAAATATTTCAGGTTTTTCTGGATTCCCAAAATTCAAGCAATCCGTAATCGCTAAAGGTTCTGCACCCGAGCAAATGATGTTACGGGCAGCTTCAGCCACTGCGATTTTGCCACCTGTTTCAGGATCTAAATAAATAAAGCGGGAGTTGCAATCCGTCGTCATGGCAAGGGCCTTATTTGTACCCCGTACACGCACAACCGCTGCATCCGATCCAGGTGAGACGACTGTATTCGTGCGGACCATGTAATCATATTGGTCGTAGACCCATTCCTTACTCGAAATTGTCGGTTGCTTCAATAGTGATACCAATGTTTCTTTATAATCTCCAATGACTGGCACTTCTGCTGTCATGCTTTGGAAGTCACGGAAATATTGCGGTTCTGCAGATGGCTTGTGGTAAATCGGAGCTTCTTCAGCCAATGCATCAACCGGAACCTCAGCAACGATTTCACCTTGATGGGAAAGTGTTAGATTTTTATCATCCGTTACTACTCCAACAGCAACCGCTTCTAGGTCATATTTCGTAAACAAGTCAACGATTTCCTGTTCGCGTCCTTTAGTTACAACGATCAGCATCCGCTCTTGTGATTCAGAAAGCATCATTTCATATGCTGTCATTCCCGTTTCACGCTGCGGTACCAAATCAAGGTTCATTTTTATTCCTGATCCAGCTTTGCTCGCCATTTCGGCAGATGAACTTGTAAGACCCGCAGCTCCCATATCCTGAATACCAACAAGGGCATCATTTTGAATCAATTCAAGGCATGCTTCCAAAAGCAGTTTCTCCATGAATGGATCGCCTACTTGTACGGCAGGTCGTTTTTCTTCTGAAGACTCTGATAGCTCTTCAGATGCAAATGTTGCTCCATGAATACCATCACGTCCAGTTTTGGCACCCACATACATCACTGTGTTTCCCACTCCATGCGCTTGGCCTTTTTTAATGTCCTTATGATCGATCAAACCGACACACATTGCATTGACCAGAGGATTTCCTTCATACGATGGATCAAATTGAATTTCTCCGCCGACAGTTGGAATTCCGATACAATTCCCGTATCCTGCAATCCCTGCAACCACTTCTTTGAATAGATATTTCACACGATCATTGTCTAACTCACCGAAGCGAAGCGAGTTCAGCATCGCAATCGGACGGGCACCCATGGAGAAAACATCACGGATAATACCGCCGACACCAGTAGCAGCACCTTGATAAGGTTCAATTGCCGATGGGTGGTTATGACTTTCTATTTTAAAAACGACAGCCTGGTCGTCACCGATATCAACGATACCTGCTCCTTCACCAGGACCTTGTAGCACTTTCTCCCCTGTAATCGGGAACTTCCTTAAGATGGGTTTTGAATTTTTGTAGGAACAATGCTCTGACCACATAACCGAAAACAATCCAGTTTCCGTATAATTCGGCAGTCTGCCTAAGATTTTCTCAACCATTGCAAATTCATCATCGGATAGTCCCATAGTTGCGTACAATCGATCCGATTTAATTTTTTCCGGACTTGGTTCAAGCTGTAATAACATGTGATTCCCTCCAGTTTTTTACGATGGATTGAAAAATCTTTAAGCCGTCTTTACTGCCAAGCAGCGAATCAACAGCACGTTCGGGATGAGGCATCATTCCGAGGACATTTCCTTGTTCATTTGTAATTCCCGCTATTTGTTCCAAGCTTCCGTTTGGATTTTCACCATCATACGTGAACAAGATGCGGTTGTTTCGTTTTAATTCAGCCAATGTCTCATTATCACAGTAGTAATTCCCTTCACCATGGGCAACTGGAATCGTAATCGTTTCATTTAATTCATATCCTGTCGTGAACATCGATTGATTATTTTCAACCTTCAATCCTACATTGCGGCAAATGAATTTCAAGCCTTCATTACGGCGCATCGCTCCAGGTAAAAGTCCTGCTTCAAGTAAAATCTGAAAACCATTGCAGACACCCAATACAGGCTTTCCTGCTTGTGCCGCTTTTACGACTTCGGCCATTACATTCGAAAATCGTGCAATTGCTCCAGAGCGTAAATAGTCTCCATAAGAGAAACCTCCAGGAAGGAGAATCCCATCATACTGATCTAGATTGTCTGTAGAGTGCCAAACATACTCCACTTCTTCCCCAAGTGCATCCTTTATCGCATGGTACATATCGACATCACAATTGGAACCAGGGAAAACTATGACAGCAAATTTCATTGGGTGATAACCTCCTCAACATCATAACGGTAAGCTTCAATTACCGTATTGGCCAATAGTTTTTCACACATTTCCTTCACAAGTTGATCTAAATCACGATCCGTATCCTTAATTGTAAGTTCAATGTATTTCCCCACTCGAACATCACTAACTTCGTTATAAGTCAAACTATGAAGTGATTGTTGCACTGCTGCTCCCTGTGGATCTAGTACACTTTCGCGTAGTGTGATATATACCTTAACCTTATACATGTTGAGTGCCCTCCAACTTTGCTAGTATTTTTTCGTAAGCATCTGTTAAACTGCCTAAATTACGGCGGAATACATCTTTGTCTAACTTTTCGTTCGTGTTAATATCCCATAATCGGCAGGTATCAGGTGAAATTTCATCTGCCAGCAGAATGTCTCCATTCGGGGTTTTACCGAACTCTAATTTAAAATCAATCAATTTAATGTCCAATTCTTTAAAGAAGGAAGTTAAGACGATACTGATTTCTTGTGCCTTTTCTTTTAAAATGGCTACATCTTCCTTGCTTGCAAGTTCCAATTCTTCAATATGGTCTTCCGTTAACAGAGGATCGCCGAGCTCGTCGTCTTTATAGTAAAACTCAATCAGCGTTTTCTTGAGCGGCTGGCCTTCTTCAATGCCAGTCCTTTTAGAAAAACTGCCGGCAGCCGTATTTCTGACAACGACTTCAAGCGGAATGATGGATACCCTCTTGACTAGCTGCTCCCGGTCGGAAAGCTTTTCAATAAAATGGGACGGGATATTTTCCTGGGCAAGCTTTGAAAAGAGTAAGCTAGTAATTTGATTATTCAACTTACCTTTTCCGGCAATCTCTGACTTCTTCTCACCATTAAACGCTGTTGCCGAATCCTTGTATTCCACCCATACTATTTCACTGTTGTCCGTTGCAAAAATCTGTTTCGCTTTTCCTTCATACAACAATTCTCGTTTTTCCATCTGTCCAGACCCCCACATTGTGAATATTATGAATCTTCCTGCCATTGATCAGGCTTGGCAAACATATCACCGTTTAGAGGTGCCATGTTTGCCGCCTTCACTTTTATAAACCTAAACGATCAAAGATTACATCAACATTTTTCAGGTGATGTGTAGGATCGAAACAATCATCAAGTTCTTCTTTCGTAAGCAAGCTTGTGATTTTATCATCCTTTTCGATCAGGCTTCTGAATGGAACCTGAAGCTCCCATGCTTCCATCGCTTTCGGCTGAACCGTATCATAAGCTTCTTCACGGACAAGTCCTTTATCGATAAGGGAAAGCAGCACACGTTGTGAGAAAATCAATCCCAGCGTACGGTCCATATTGCGTTTCATATTTTCTGGATAAACGGTCAAGTTCTTAATTATGTTGCTGAAACGGTTCAGCATGTAGTTTAATGCGATCGTTGCATCCGGCAAGATGATGCGCTCAGCAGAAGAATGAGATATGTCACGTTCATGCCATAATGGCACATTCTCATATGCTGTCATCATGTAACCGCGGATTACACGAGCCATACCCGTCATATTTTCTGAGCCGATTGGATTCCGTTTATGAGGCATTGCCGAAGATCCCTTTTGTCCTTTTGCAAAGAATTCTTCCACTTCGCGTGTTTCACTTTTTTGCAAGCCGCGAATTTCCACTGCGAACTTTTCAATTGATGTCGCAATTAAAGCCAATGTGCTCATATAATGTGCGTGGCGATCGCGCTGCAATGTTTGCGTTGAAATAGGCGCTGCCTCAAGGCCAAGCTTTTCACAAACGAATTTTTCAACGAACGGGTCGATGTTAGCGTAGGTTCCGACAGCTCCAGAGATTTTCCCAACCTCTATGTTCTTTCTAGCTTCTTCAAAACGTTCGACATTTCGTTTCATTTCTTGATACCAAAGTGCCAGTTTCAACCCAAAAGTGGTCGGTTCAGCATGAACTCCATGTGTACGTCCCATTTGAACCGTGTATTTATGTTCTTTCGCTTTATTTTTCAGGATCTCCACGAAGTTATTTAAATCCTTGGCAAGGATATCATTCGCTTGCTTTATTACATATGAAAGAGCTGTATCCACCACATCAGTAGAAGTCAGTCCGTAATGGACCCATTTCCGTTCTTCACCCAACGTTTCAGAAACCGCACGTGTAAAAGCAACAACATCGTGGCGTGTATCTTTTTCGATTTCATTGATACGGTCCACATCGAATGTAGCATTTTCACGAAGAAGCTTCACATCTTCTTTTGGAATGACACCTAGTTCAGACCATGCTTCACAAGCTAAGATTTCAACTTCCAACCACGCATTAAAGCGGTTCTTTTCTGTCCAAATGTTTCCCATCTCTGGGCGGGTATAACGTTCAATCATTTTACTTCCTCCGTTTCAACCTGTTGATTCCAAATTTTGCTTCGATCACTTTCCAAAAGAGCTTCCTCAATCGTTGGACGTAAAATATTCACATGACCCATTTTCCGCTTAAGCTTGGCTTCTTTCTTACCGTAAAGGTGAACCTTCCAATCTGATAGCGTCGGAATTTCATCCATTAAGGGCCCGATATGCTCACCAAGGATGTTTATCATTACCACAGGCTTCAATAACGCCGTATTTCCAAGCGGCCAATCGCAGACAGCCCTTATATGCTGTTCGAACTGTGAAGTCTCACATGCTTCCATTGTATAATGACCTGAGTTATGAGGTCTTGGCGCTAATTCATTAATGATGATCTCATCCTGAGCGGTTAAAAACATCTCGACTGCCAATGTCCCCACCAAATCAAGTTTCTCTGCAAGCTGCAAAGCTTCATTAATAGCTTTCCGTTCAGCTTGTTGACTAATACGGGCGGGAACAATACTTTTATGAAGAATGTTTTCAATATGAATGTTTTCCGCAATCGGGAAATGACTTGCCTCGCCATCTGCCTTGCGCGTCACGATAATGGAGATTTCTTTTACGAAAGGAATCCAGGCTTCCAGCACACATTTACCTGTTTTGAGCAGGGATTCAGCCTTTTTGATATCGGCTTTTTCCTTTATGACCAACTGCCCTTTTCCATCATAACCGCCCCGCGTCGTTTTTAACACACTAGGGTACCCTAATTTCTCTATATGAAGGTAAATTTCTGAAATATCCTGTATTTCCTGATATGGAGCAACAGAAGCTCCTGCATTAGATATGGCTTTTTTTTCTGTAAGTCTATCCTGCGTCAGCTTTAATAATTCTGAGCCCTGAGGAAGAAATGCATGTTGCTTTAACCAATCCAGGGCTTCTGAACTGATATTTTCAAACTCGTATGTTATGACGTCACTGACCTCAGCTAATCTTTTCAATGCTTCGATATCATCATAAGCACCAGTGATTTCTATATCCGCTACTTGAGCACATGGACCTTCTGCCGTCGGCTCAAGGACCGCTATCTTAAAGCCCGATGCCTTAGCCGATAAGGCCATCATCCTGCCCAATTGCCCACCGCCGATTATTCCAATGGTCTGTCCCGGTAAAATGATTGTATTATTTAAGTTGTTCACTGCTCTGTAACACCTTTTCTCTGGTTTCGTCTCGTAAAGCCTCTAACCTATCAGCAATGTCAGAATCAAAAGCTGCTAATATTTGAGCCGCAAACAAACCGGCATTGACTGCGCCCGCTTTTCCGATCGCAACCGTTGCAACCGGTACGCCACCAGGCATTTGAACAATCGATAATAACGAATCCATCCCATTTAATGCCTTCGACTGTATTGGTACACCTATCACAGGGACAATCGTTTTAGCGGCGGTCATACCTGGAAGATGTGCAGCCCCGCCTGCTCCGGCAATAATCACTTTAATATCTCTCTCTTTTGCACTCTCTGCATATTCAAATAGTAAATCCGGCGTCCGGTGGGCGGAAACGACTCTTTTTTCATAGGGAATCTCAAGCTGTTCCAATGACTCACAAGCGTATTTCATCGTTTCCCAATCCGAGACACTTCCCATAATAACCCCAACTTGCGGTTTCATATAATCTTTCCCTCCAACACTCATATTATGGCGTCCCGAGTATGCAGACGGACGCTTATCATTATCTATCACATGTAAATTAAAAAACCGGACAGGTTGCTTCCTCATCGAGAAAGCAACCTGTCCGGAAAAGAAAGCCCTTTTTGAAAAAGTACAAAAAGACTTGGCTAGTTTCCGAAATAGTCAGATGCTTTTCTCATAGTCCGATGATTTACGGTCATCAGGTAGAAACTTTTGGGCCATATCCCCATGATTATATGAGATGTATTAATGTAACTTCATCTTACCTTCCGACCAATTTAATGTCAAGTGAAAATCGAATATTTTTACATGATATTAATTAATCGTTCGTGTTTTACTCAATTAATTTTGCTTCGAATACAATTTTTCGATCAACTGGCACATATTGGACTTTGCCATTCTCGATTCTCTCGGCAAAGATAGGCTCTTCCGTTCGCCTTACAGGAAAGTACCCTGCCGCTTTAATTCGATCTAAACATGCATCGATCGACTCGCCTTCGATAACTTCAAACTTTTCCTTACTCTTTTTACTCACAATACCGATCCCTTCCATAATTTTATTTTGTCTGTCTTCTTCTTTAGCATCCAACTTGCATTAAATATCATCAATAAATTCTTCATAGTATAATGAAAAGAACAAGTAAAGACAAGAATACATTTCATTAAAACCGATTACATTATAATAGAAATTCCATAATTCCTCAGAGTATGAATTCCCTGTCTTCCGTAAAAGCACCTACACTCATAAATTATACATCCCCTTCTCCCCCTCGAATTACTATAGCCTGAATCATGAAATTAACCTCTGCTCCATGATCGGTACATATTCGTATATTGCTCTCATGAATTATTTCAATTCAAGTGAGACCGATTATATAAGAATTCGAGAGGATTTAACGATAGTTCGAATTAAATAAGCTGCAGGTCGATTTATTTCACTTTAGGTCGGAATTCCGCGGGTTTAATTATTTCATTTCAGGTCGAATTTGCGTTAATTCTCCCTGAAACTGATAACATAGAAATACAAAAAAAGACCAGCCAGAATGGCTGATCTTTGAAATGGCTTGGCGGCGTCCTACTCTCACAGGGGGAAACCCCCAACTACCATCGGCGCTGAAGAGCTTAACTGCCGTGTTCGGAATGGGAACGGGTGTGACCTCTTCGCTATCGCCACCAAACATGAAAGGAACGTTGTTCCTTCAAAACTAGATAATAAGAAGGTATTTCATTTTTTTAAAGCGTTGGTTAAGTCCTCGATCTATTAGTATCAGTCAGCTCCACATGTCGCCACGCTTCCACCTCTGACCTATCAACCTGATCATCTTTCAGGGATCTTACTAGCTTGCGCCATGGGAAATCTCATCTTGAGGGGGGCTTCATGCTTAGATGCTTTCAGCACTTATCCCGTCCGCACGTAGCTACCCAGCTATGCCTTTGGCAAGACAACTGGTACACCAGCGGTGCGTCCATCCCGGTCCTCTCGTACTAAGGACAGCTCCTCTCAAATTTCCTGCGCCCGCGACGGATAGGGACCGAACTGTCTCACGACGTTCTGAACCCAGCTCGCGTACCGCTTTAATGGGCGAACAGCCCAACCCTTGGGACCGACTACAGCCCCAGGATGCGATGAGCCGACATCGAGGTGCCAAACCTCCCCGTCGATGTGGACTCTTGGGGGAGATAAGCCTGTTATCCCCGGGGTAGCTTTTATCCGTTGAGCGATGGCCCTTCCATGCGGAACCACCGGATCACTAAGCCCGACTTTCGTCCCTGCTCGACTTGTAGGTCTCGCAGTCAAGCTCCCTTGTGCCTTTACACTCTACGAATGATTTCCAACCATTCTGAGGGAACCTTTGGGCGCCTCCGTTACTCTTTAGGAGGCGACCGCCCCAGTCAAACTGCCCACCTGACACTGTCTCCCACCCCGATAAGGGGCGCGGGTTAGAATTTCAATACAGCCAGGGTAGTATCCCACCAACGCCTCCACCGAAGCTAGCGCTCCGGCTTCTCAGGCTCCTACCTATCCTGTACAAGCTGTACCAAAATTCAATATCAGGCTGCAGTAAAGCTCCACGGGGTCTTTCCGTCCTGTCGCGGGTAACCTGCATCTTCACAGGTACTATAATTTCACCGAGTCTCTCGTTGAGACAGTGCCCAGATCGTTACACCTTTCGTGCGGGTCGGAACTTACCCGACAAGGAATTTCGCTACCTTAGGACCGTTATAGTTACGGCCGCCGTTTACTGGGGCTTCGGTTCAAAGCTTCGCTTGCGCTAACCTCTCCCCTTAACCTTCCAGCACCGGGCAGGTGTCAGCCCCTATACTTCGCCTTGCGGCTTCGCAGAGACCTGTGTTTTTGCTAAACAGTCGCCTGGGCCTATTCACTGCGGCTTTTCTGGGCTATTCACCCTAAAAAGCACCCCTTCTCCCGAAGTTACGGGGTCATTTTGCCGAGTTCCTTAACGAGAGTTCTCTCGCACACCTTAGGATTCTCTCCTCGCCTACCTGTGTCGGTTTGCGGTACGGGCACCTTACATCTCACTAGAGGCTTTTCTTGGCAGCGTGGAATCAGGAACTTCGGTACTATATTTCCCTCGCCATCACAGCTCCGCCTTAATGGAAACGGGATTTGCCTCGTTTCCGGCCTAACTGCTTGGACGCGCATATCCAACAGCGCGCTTACCCTATCCTTCTGCGTCCCCCCATCGTTCAAACGATGTATAGGTGGTACAGGAATATCAACCTGTTGTCCATCGCCTACGCCTTTCGGCCTCGGCTTAGGTCCCGACTAACCCTGAGCGGACGAGCCTTCCTCAGGAAACCTTAGGCATTCGGTGGAAGGGATTCTCACCCTTCTTTCGCTACTCATACCGGCATTCTCACTTCTAAGCGCTCCACCAGTCCTTCCGGTCTGACTTCAACGCCCTTAGAACGCTCTCCTACCATCGACACCATACGGTGTCAATCCACAGCTTCGGTGATACGTTTAGCCCCGGTACATTTTCGGCGCGGAGTCACTCGACCAGTGAGCTATTACGCACTCTTTAAATGGTGGCTGCTTCTGAGCCAACATCCTGGTTGTCTAAGCAACTCCACATCCTTTTCCACTTAACGTATACTTTGGGACCTTAGCTGGTGGTCTGGGCTGTTTCCCTTTCGACTACGGATCTTATCACTCGCAGTCTGACTCCCAAGAATAAGTATTTGGCATTCGGAGTTTGACTGAATTCGGTAACCCGTTGGGGGCCCCTAGTCCAATCAGTGCTCTACCTCCAATACTCTCATCTTGAGGCTAGCCCTAAAGCTATTTCGGAGAGAACCAGCTATCTCCAGGTTCGATTGGAATTTCTCCGCTACCCACACCTCATCCCCGCACTTTTCAACGTGCGTGGGTTCGGGCCTCCATTCAGTGTTACCTGAACTTCACCCTGGACATGGGTAGATCACCTGGTTTCGGGTCTACGACCTCATACTCATTCGCCCTATTCAGACTCGCTTTCGCTGCGGCTCCGTCTTATCAACTTAACCTCGCATGAAATCGTAACTCGCCGGTTCATTCTACAAAAGGCACGCCATTACCCATTAACGGGCTTTGACTACTTGTAGGCACACGGTTTCAGGATCTATTTCACTCCCCTTCCGGGGTGCTTTTCACCTTTCCCTCACGGTACTGGTTCACTATCGGTCACTAGGGAGTATTTAGCCTTGGGAGATGGTCCTCCCTGCTTCCGACGGGATTTCTCGTGTCCCGCCGTACTCAGGATCCACTCAGGAGGGAACGAAGTTTCAACTACAGGGTTTTTACCTTCTTTGACGGACCTTTCCAGATCACTTCATTTACCCCGTTCCTTTGTAACTCCATGTTGAGTGTCCTACAACCCCAAGAGGCAAGCCTCTTGGTTTGGGCTAATTCCGTTTCGCTCGCCGCTACTCAGGAAATCGCATTTGCTTTCTCTTCCTCCGGGTACTTAGATGTTTCAGTTCCCCGGGTCTGCCTTCAGTACCCTATGTATTCAGGTAAAGATACTGTTCCATTACGAACAGTGGGTTTCCCCATTCGGAAATCTCCGGATCAAAGCTTACTTACAGCTCCCCGAAGCATATCGGTGTTAGTCCCGTCCTTCATCGGCTCCTAGTGCCAAGGCATCCACCGTGCGCCCTTTCTAACTTAACCGTTAAAAAAGATCTTACAGATGCTTTGAAAAAAATTAATTGCCTTCTATCTATTATCTAGTTTTCAAGGAACAAAGCAGAAAGAATCCATCACATCGTGATGCTTGTCTTTCCTATTTGAATGAATTACTCATTCAAAACTGAACAAAACAAAAGCGCTCTCGTAATTATCCTTAGAAAGGAGGTGATCCAGCCGCACCTTCCGATACGGCTACCTTGTTACGACTTCACCCCAATCATCTGTCCCACCTTAGGCGGCTGGCTCCATAAAGGTTACCTCACCGACTTCGGGTGTTACAAACTCTCGTGGTGTGACGGGCGGTGTGTACAAGGCCCGGGAACGTATTCACCGCGGCATGCTGATCCGCGATTACTAGCGATTCCGGCTTCATGTAGGCGAGTTGCAGCCTACAATCCGAACTGAGAATGGCTTTATGGGATTCGCTTACCTTCGCAGGTTTGCAGCCCTTTGTACCATCCATTGTAGCACGTGTGTAGCCCAGGTCATAAGGGGCATGATGATTTGACGTCATCCCCACCTTCCTCCGGTTTGTCACCGGCAGTCACCTTAGAGTGCCCAACTGAATGCTGGCAACTAAGATCAAGGGTTGCGCTCGTTGCGGGACTTAACCCAACATCTCACGACACGAGCTGACGACAACCATGCACCACCTGTCACTCTGTCCCCCGAAGGGGAAAGCCCTATCTCTAGGGTTGTCAGAGGATGTCAAGACCTGGTAAGGTTCTTCGCGTTGCTTCGAATTAAACCACATGCTCCACCGCTTGTGCGGGCCCCCGTCAATTCCTTTGAGTTTCAGCCTTGCGGCCGTACTCCCCAGGCGGAGTGCTTAATGCGTTAGCTGCAGCACTAAAGGGCGGAAACCCTCTAACACTTAGCACTCATCGTTTACGGCGTGGACTACCAGGGTATCTAATCCTGTTTGCTCCCCACGCTTTCGCGCCTCAGTGTCAGTTACAGACCAGAAAGTCGCCTTCGCCACTGGTGTTCCTCCAAATCTCTACGCATTTCACCGCTACACTTGGAATTCCACTTTCCTCTTCTGCACTCAAGTTCCCCAGTTTCCAATGACCCTCCACGGTTGAGCCGTGGGCTTTCACATCAGACTTAAGGAACCACCTGCGCGCGCTTTACGCCCAATAATTCCGGACAACGCTTGCCACCTACGTATTACCGCGGCTGCTGGCACGTAGTTAGCCGTGGCTTTCTGGTTAGGTACCGTCAAGGTACCAGCAGTTACTCTGGTACTTGTTCTTCCCTAACAACAGAACTTTACGACCCGAAGGCCTTCTTCGTTCACGCGGCGTTGCTCCGTCAGACTTTCGTCCATTGCGGAAGATTCCCTACTGCTGCCTCCCGTAGGAGTCTGGGCCGTGTCTCAGTCCCAGTGTGGCCGATCACCCTCTCAGGTCGGCTACGCATCGTCGCCTTGGTGAGCCATTACCTCACCAACTAGCTAATGCGCCGCGGGCCCATCTATAAGTGACAGCGTAAACCGTCTTTCCATCTTCTCTCATGCGAGAAAAGAACGTATCCGGTATTAGCTCCGGTTTCCCGAAGTTATCCCAGTCTTATAGGCAGGTTGCCCACGTGTTACTCACCCGTCCGCCGCTAATCTCAGGGAGCAAGCTCCCATCGATTCGCTCGACTTGCATGTATTAGGCACGCCGCCAGCGTTCGTCCTGAGCCAGGATCAAACTCTCCGAAGAAATGTTTGACTTGCTCATTTGCTTTTTTAATAGTGTGTGCTCACTTAAAATTTAACGTTGGCGCTTTGTTTTGTTCAGTTTTCAAAGAGCAATTTTCACAATCGTTCTTTCGAACAACTGTTTATTCATCATAACATCTTATTGATTAGTTGTCAACTTCTGCGAAGTTTTTAACTTATTTTAAACCGCTGTGTTTTTCAGCGACCATTTCATCTTATCATTTTCATAGTAAGAAGTCAATAGTTATTATTTCTTTCAGCAATCTGCCAAAAGCGATGAAGTTTTTCGTTTGTCTTAGTTGGTGCTTATTTATATTAATCCTTTCCCACTATAAAGTCAACACATTTCATACATTTCCTTGTTAAATGATTTAATTAATTATATGGAGGAATAAATACGCCAGTCGTACCTTAGCTTCCGCTTAAAACATATAATCTAACAAAATCATTGATCCCATCCATTTTATTAAATCAAAGACCCATTTAACACACATTCCCCTTCTACCTAGTAATGCTTTTGGCAAAATCCATAAAACTTGCAAGTGATAGGTAATGGCAATAACAACCTGTTATAGATGAGGAAACGTATAATTAGATGTATAAATCGAATACTGAAAAATGATTGTTCCTTTCAAATAGATTGATTTAAAAATAAACATCTAAATCACGGAATTTCATTGTCCAAATATTAAAAAATTTTTTTACAATTTTACTTTCTTGTACTATAATAAATATATTTTAAAAATTTCAGGTGAGACTTTTAATCATTATAAAAATAGTTGGGAGAGGGATTTATAAATGATTAATAAAAACACATCTTTGAGGATGCAAAGTATCGTTTTTATTGGCTTTATGGGGGTAGGAAAGACGACGATCGGACAGAAAGTAGCACGGAAATTATATAGGGACTTTATTGATATAGATCAAGAAATTGAAAAGGAATTCAATATGCCCACTACAGAAATATTCAAGAAGTTTGGGGAAAAAGCTTTTCGCGAAAAAGAAAAAAGTGTGATTGAAAGCTTTAGTCAACAACAATTGAAAATCATTTCTGTTGGAGGCGGGGCATTTTTACAAGAGGATATACGGAATATCTGTTTATCCAATTGCATTGTCTTTTATCTGGACTTATCTTGGGAATACTGGAAAGAAAGAATTGGCTTACTTATTGATAGTAGACCTGTTTTACAAAGTCGGTCCCTTGAGGAAATCGAAGAACTATTTTACACCAGACAAGAAATATACTCCTATCATCATTCAAAAGTGAATACCAATGATCTTGATGTTGATGAAGTGGCAGAGTTCATAGTCGATTCATTGAAAGTGGCCTGGGATATTTATGAACCGCTTAAGTAAGACCATCCTTTTTTTTATATAATCAATGTTCCCAATAAAAGAATAATAGAAAAGATGAAAAGCGTACAGCGGTATGGATACCTAGCCTCCTGTAAACTAATCACCTTTTTATTTTTCTTTTTTTAGGAAGACTCTCTAATAATCAGTTCTGGATTCAATATGATTCGCTGTTGTTCACGTTCAATTTTCTCCATTTGCTGATACAGAAGATTCGCTGCCTCTTTTCCAATACGTCTAGGGAATGAGGAAATGGTCGTTAGCGGCGGATGATAGATTTCTGCGACTGGAACATTATCGAACCCTACGATATCTATATCTTTTCCAGGAGTAAATCCTTTCATCATTAATCCTTGCATAACACCGAAGGCAATTAAGTCGCTAAAGCAAAAAATCGCGGTAGGCGGATTAGAATTCTCAAGTACTTTCAAAACAGCCTCCAACCCTCCCTCCCGAGTAGGGGCACTATCTATCACCAACGATTCATCCACTTCCAATCCCGCTCTTGAAAGAGCTTCACGATATCCCTCCATTCTCTCGATCCAAGTAGAAGATTCCTTGATGCCACCAAGGAGCGCAATTCTTTTATGCCCCTTTCCAAGGAGATGATCAACAGCGATCCTGGCTCCTTCTGGATAGTCTATGCCTACATAGTCGCTATTCACTCCAGGCAGTTCCCTGACAGCAAGGACCATCGGCGTGTCAATTTCATTTAACCGTTCAATTGTATCTTGTGAGCTTTCAGAGACAGGACAAAGAATCAGGCCTCCCACCCTATGTTCCATCATGGTTGAAAGGAGATGGTCTTGCTTGGCAACCGAGTCGAATGTAGTCCCCAGCAACACTGTATACCCGACCTCATCCAATGCATCGTGAACACCTATCAGAAATTCAGAAAAAAAGGTATTTGATATGTCGGTAATGATGATTCCTACAGTATCCGAACTCTGCGACCTTAGGTTTGCTGCAATTCTATCGTATACATAACCCAATTCATGCATGGATTTTAATACCTTTTTTCGCGTCGCTTCCGATATTCGAGGGTTATTGCGAACAATAAGGGAAGCAGTGGATGTAGATACCCCAGCATGTTTCGCAACCTGTTGCAGCGTGACCCGCCCTTTTTTGGATTGTTTCATAGTTCAATCACCATCTTGAATGTATTTTTGATGTACTTATTATTATCATGTTCTTACTATAATAATAATATAGTTACTGTCATTATTACACCCTTGCTTTTGGAACATGGGTATCTCATCGATTAATACTCACTCCAATACTTCTATATCCAATATCCATTAGTCCCAAAAAAACGCCACCCTAGTTCTAGAAGATGGAGTTTTAAGTAATCCTTCACTATTTTTTAGCCATGGTTAAATATGGTCTGGTGCTGTGTCAATTTTTTATACCGGTAATGAACAAAAGCAGCCGCAAGGATTCCTATAGTTGCAATAAAGCAATCGAAAAGAAATATATGCGATATATCCCCACTCTTAGCGATTAAGCCCGTTGCAATTGGTAAAATGACGCTCGCCAAACTGGATGCCGTCGCAACGATCCCTGTTACAGTTCCTTTTTTCCTCCAGAAAAGTTCAGTCATTATTGCAATGGATAATTGAAATATCCCGGCTGTCGAGGCTCCAAGGAAAAAGGAGCTAATACTTAAGACAATGGGTGAATGAATCGTTAATATGATGATTACCGTAAGTAAAGTAATCATTGGATAAAGCAATATCACCGTCACTGGCTTAATCCATTTGTTTAATAAGATGGATAATAGCAGGACGGAAATCAGTGATCCAACACTATAATAGCTCAATAATTTAATTGCACTTGAAGATGACATCCCTGCGACTTCCTGGCCGAAACTCGGTAACCAGATTTGCGAAACTGTAAATAACGCAGTTGATGTAAACCCAATTATGATTAGCGCGATTCCTTCGTTCCAAAATTTAGGTTCAGTTATGAACCTGTTCATATGCAAATTCTCCTCATTACTGACAGCATCGGATTTACGTTTTGGAAATGAAGCGGACAACACAAAAAACATATTCATGAAATAGAAGACAGCCGGTAATAAAAATGCAAACCCGTAAAATAATTGATTCGTAGTAAGAAACAAGATAATGAATGGTAGGATGGTTGCACCAAGTGAACCAAAAGCCTTAACCATAACACTGGCGGAACCAGCAGATTCAGGAAACATTTCAGTTAGCGCCGGATATGTACCAGCATCCATGGCTGAGTTGGAAATTCCCGCAAGTATAGCAAATGCAAAGGCCATTTCATATGTGGGGGAAAATGGAATCCCAATTAAAAAAACTCCCATTATAACCGAAGAAACAATGATCAATGGCTTTCTTCCAAATTTATCTGATAAAACTCCCGAGAGACCATACGTGAGTAATCTGCCTATTCCTATTGCCGCAATAAGATAACTAATACCAGTAGAATCCGTATCCCATTGTTCTGTTAAAGAGGACATGTTTGAAGCGAGAATTATATTAACCATCCCCAGCAGAAAATAGTTAATATACATGCCAGATGCCGCTTTAAAAAACTGATTTTTCATTATTACACCCCTATAATAAAACACGTTGTGTTTCTCCCCTAGAACACTTTAATGCAAAATGGAATTACATTAAAGCCTCCCCTATATGTTATCCATTTAAATGAAAACACTTTTCAAAAAAAAAAAAAAAAAACGCTAAGAAAAACAAGAGATTTCACTCCCTGCATTTCTTAGCTCTGAGGTTTCTGCACTCATTTGATGCAATCATTTAACGATGATGCACATCAAGTATGAAAAAACCTCTATTACGATAAACTTGAAAATGATCTCCAGAGTGAAATCATATTATTCTGCAAACAATTGCTCTTTGATGTAATTAACAGGCATCTGTTGACCTGTCCATAATTCAAAGGCCAATGCACCTTGCCAAAGCATCATCCCAAGACCATTAATAGCTGTAGCACCGGCAGCCTCAGCTTGTTCCATTAGTTTAGATTTACGTGGGATGTAAACAACATCGGTTACGATTAAATCAGGACGCAGCATAGATTCGTCTTGAATGACACTTAAGCCTTCAAGTGGTTTCATGCCAACGCCGGTTCCATTTGCCAAAATATCACTAGTTGCGATTTCAGCCTTTAATTGTTCAACATTTTCAAGAGGGTATACATTGGCTTTCACATTTAAGTGCTTCATATCTTCATTGATGATTCGTACATTCTCTTCTGCTTGCGGGAAGAAAGCATCATCACGAGCAAAAATGCTGATTTCCGCCACACCTTCCAGCGCAGATTGAATGGCAATTGGAGTAGCAGCCCCACCAGAACCGATAAGAGTCATTTTCTTGCCTTTAATATCTATACCATGTTCTTTTAGGTTCCGAGTATATCCCATTCCATCGGTACTATGCCCTACGAATTTTCCATCGACATTGACAACTGTATTAACGGCCCCAGAAAATTTAGCACTGTCTGCCAATTCATCAAGATATGGAAGGATTTTCATTTTATTAGGCATGGAGACGTTAAATCCTTTTACATTTAATGCACGCATCCCTTTGACTGCATCTTCCAACTGTTCATTTCCAACTTCAAATGCTAAATAGGCGCAATTCAAACCTAATTTATCAAAAGCTAAATTATGCATGGCAGGTGATAAAGAATGTCCGATAGGTGTTGCCAGCAATCCTACTAATTCTGTTTTCCCATTAATTCGTCCTAGATTTTCCATGTTCTATTCCCCCTGATTTTTAAAACTTTATATAAATTCCTTCTTGGAAGGAATTATGAGTTAAATATTCTGATCAATGATCTCCAATACATCTCTTAATTGAGTAACAGGAATTTGTCCTGGGGCAGATGCTTCTTTTCCGGCACCGAATGTACAAGCAGATCCAAACACCGCACCTGATAATCGACTGACCAGGCCTGTGCCCGACATTGACATCGTAATGAATGGACGATCGGCATACTTTGTTTTCATCGTGTAAGTTGCATCTAATAAAACGAGTAAGTCACCAACAGTTTGGGGCATTACAGCGATTTTTGGAATATGAGCGCCAAATTCCTGCATTTTACGCAATCGGTAAATGATTTCTTCTTTTGCTGGTGTCTTATCGAAATCATGGTTACACATCACTACGTATACGCCATTTTCCTCAGCTATCTTTACAGTCTCCTTCACTGATGATTCCTCAAAAAACAACTCCACATCGACAAGATCAATATTCTTCGTTCCAATTGCTGTATGAATAAGTTGGAAATAATAATCATCGCTGATTTCCTTGTTCCCGCCTTCTTTATGGCTTCTAAAAGTGAAAAGCAGCAAAGTATTGGGTACAGCACTTCTAAGTTTAGAAATCATATCCGAAACGGCTTCTAAGCTTTCAACTTGTTCATAGACATCTACTCGCCATTCAATGATATCCGGCTCTAGCGCATTTACCGTTTCAACTTCTTTAAGCAGTTCTTCTTCAGTTGTCCCCATTAGTGGAACGATGATCTTTGGTACCCCTTCTCCAATCGTTACGTCTTTGATAGTGATTGTTTGCATGGATTTTCCCCCTTTTATCATTATCATCAGTGGAGATTCATGCCCCACTGATGTTCGGCTAGACCGTTTAATTGGAAACCTTAATTACCTTTTTATATCGATAGGCAACAAATACGGCCAATAAGATACTAACTACCGCTATTGCCACATCAAATAAGAAGACTGCAGTTAAACCAGCGCTCTTAGAAATGACACCTGTAACGAAAGGTATAATGATAAAGGCTGAACTAGCTGCAATGTTTACATATGAAGTAATCGTCCCTTTATTGGCTGGGAAGAATTCTGTTATTATCGTCATGGCTAATTGGAACACTCCTGCGGTTGAAAGCCCAATGAAGAAAGCGCTCAAAACAGTCATAAATGGTTGTTGGATGTAAATGAGTGACAATAAAGATAATGCTGCAATGATCGGATAGATAATCATGACGGTAATTGGCTTAATTACTTTATTCAAAAGAACTGCTAGTAAAATGACAGAAACAAGGGAGCCAATGCTATAGTAACTAAGCAATTGAACAGCCTTAGCCTGGGTTAACCCCAATACATCTTGTCCAAAGTTCGGGAGCCAGACTTGAACCAACATAAATAAAGCAGTTGATGTGAAGCCTAATAGTATGACGGCTATCCCCTCCTGGGCAAACTTCGGTTTTGAGAGGAATTGGTGTTGAACCGGCACAGCTTGTTTATCATCTTGAGCCTGGCTTTGAGCTTTATGATCCGGGAATGAAACCTTAAGCAGGAACAATCCATTAACAAGATAAACAGCAGCCATTAAGAAGAATGTATACCCGTAAAACATATCTCTAGCCATAAAGAACGCCATTATAAATGGAAGAAGTGCGGCACCGACTGAAACGAACGCTTTTATTAATACGGTAGCGGAACCAGCTTTCTTTTGAAAAGCCTCAATAAGTGCTGGATACGTACCAGCATCCAAAAATGAGTTTGCAATACCAGCACATACAGCAAATATAAATGCCAATGTATAGTTAGGAGCCAAAGGTATACCTATGAGGAAGATTAGGTAGATAAAAGATGCTGAAACAACAAATGGTTTCCTACCTAATTTATCCGAGAGTCTACCGGCGAAAAACAAGGAAACTAACTTACCGATTCCTATAGCAGAGACCAAGTAACTTATCCCTGAGGCACTTGTATTTAATTGATTTGACAAATTCTCCATATTTGACCCGATGATAATATTGATCATGCCTAAAATAAAATAGCTAATATATAAACCTGTGGCCATTTTTATAAATGGATTTTTCATGAAACACACCCCTATTAAAAAAGTTATCGAAATGCAATTTGATTCTTTAGCCTTTCAGAAGCTGCCCCCTTGCCCCATACCATAAATACAAATTTACGTGCTAAATAAAAACAATAAACTTCATTAGGTTAACCGACTTCAGTTAGTACATCGTTCTACTAACGTATAACTAGTATATCGTTCTACTAATCTTAAGTTCATGTTAGTACATCGTTCTACCAACAATTCCTTGGTATATCGTTCTACTAATTATTCAGAGCAATTAGTTTCTGAATCCAAAAGGTATTGAATTTACACTTATGCCAAAGTTAATTAGTTAACTTTATTTAGTATATCGTTCTACTGAATTATTATACTGCGCTAATTTAATTGTGTCAAACTCACGAAGCGGTCATTAATAACTATAAAGCGATTCCTCATACTCTTTATTTCTAAATTTCGAAGTGCTCATTTTCAATCTCATTTATCTTATAAGTTCAGCCATACCTTGGATTTATTACTGCTCATACAAGATGAAGAATATTCTTATTTGCTGTGGCACAAAGTTTTTTATCATTTATGAGGACCTCCTTAAATTTCGGTATTCCCCACTTTTTTAGTTACCAGTTTCTGAATAAATTTCTTTTTAGCCAAAATATATGTACTGCTGCTTATTTAATTTCAATTCTCCAGTTATTTGCAATCGAATTGAATAACCATATCCCCGTCTAAGTAAGGCTGGAAGACTATCTCGCTTATACATTTCTGGAAGGATCAAAACGATTCTAAATATATAATGAGAATCAATTTTCAATATCACCCTTCTCAAGGGTGATATAACAACTTCTATATAATAGAAATAACGGGACGTCATAATTTTTATAAAGCTTTTTGATTCATAACGCAAAAAAGACCAGCCGGATGGCTGATCTTTTTAAATGGCTTGGCGGCGTCCTACTCTCACAGGGGGAAACCCCCAACTACCATCGGCGCTGAAGAGCTTAACTGCCGTGTTCGGAATGGGAACGGGTGTGACCTCTTCGCTATCGCCACCAAACATGAAAGGAACGTTGTTCCTTCAAAACTAGATAATAAGAAGGTATTTCATTTTTTTAAAGCGTTGGTTAAGTCCTCGATCTATTAGTATCAGTCAGCTCCACATGTCGCCACGCTTCCACCTCTGACCTATCAACCTGATCATCTTTCAGGGATCTTACTAGCTTGCGCCATGGGAAATCTCATCTTGAGGGGGGCTTCATGCTTAGATGCTTTCAGCACTTATCCCGTCCGCACGTAGCTACCCAGCTATGCCTTTGGCAAGACAACTGGTACACCAGCGGTGCGTCCATCCCGGTCCTCTCGTACTAAGGACAGCTCCTCTCAAATTTCCTGCGCCCGCGACGGATAGGGACCGAACTGTCTCACGACGTTCTGAACCCAGCTCGCGTACCGCTTTAATGGGCGAACAGCCCAACCCTTGGGACCGACTACAGCCCCAGGATGCGATGAGCCGACATCGAGGTGCCAAACCTCCCCGTCGATGTGGACTCTTGGGGGAGATAAGCCTGTTATCCCCGGGGTAGCTTTTATCCGTTGAGCGATGGCCCTTCCATGCGGAACCACCGGATCACTAAGCCCGACTTTCGTCCCTGCTCGACTTGTAGGTCTCGCAGTCAAGCTCCCTTGTGCCTTTACACTCTACGAATGATTTCCAACCATTCTGAGGGAACCTTTGGGCGCCTCCGTTACTCTTTAGGAGGCGACCGCCCCAGTCAAACTGCCCACCTGACACTGTCTCCCACCCCGATAAGGGGCGCGGGTTAGAATTTCAATACAGCCAGGGTAGTATCCCACCAACGCCTCCACCGAAGCTAGCGCTCCGGCTTCTCAGGCTCCTACCTATCCTGTACAAGCTGTACCAAAATTCAATATCAGGCTGCAGTAAAGCTCCACGGGGTCTTTCCGTCCTGTCGCGGGTAACCTGCATCTTCACAGGTACTATAATTTCACCGAGTCTCTCGTTGAGACAGTGCCCAGATCGTTACACCTTTCGTGCGGGTCGGAACTTACCCGACAAGGAATTTCGCTACCTTAGGACCGTTATAGTTACGGCCGCCGTTTACTGGGGCTTCGGTTCAAAGCTTCGCTTGCGCTAACCTCTCCCCTTAACCTTCCAGCACCGGGCAGGTGTCAGCCCCTATACTTCGCCTTGCGGCTTCGCAGAGACCTGTGTTTTTGCTAAACAGTCGCCTGGGCCTATTCACTGCGGCTTTTCTGGGCTATTCACCCTAAAAAGCACCCCTTCTCCCGAAGTTACGGGGTCATTTTGCCGAGTTCCTTAACGAGAGTTCTCTCGCACACCTTAGGATTCTCTCCTCGCCTACCTGTGTCGGTTTGCGGTACGGGCACCTTACATCTCACTAGAGGCTTTTCTTGGCAGCGTGGAATCAGGAACTTCGGTACTATATTTCCCTCGCCATCACAGCTCCGCCTTAATGGAAACGGGATTTGCCTCGTTTCCGGCCTAACTGCTTGGACGCGCATATCCAACAGCGCGCTTACCCTATCCTTCTGCGTCCCCCCATCGTTCAAACGATGTATAGGTGGTACAGGAATATCAACCTGTTGTCCATCGCCTACGCCTTTCGGCCTCGGCTTAGGTCCCGACTAACCCTGAGCGGACGAGCCTTCCTCAGGAAACCTTAGGCATTCGGTGGAAGGGATTCTCACCCTTCTTTCGCTACTCATACCGGCATTCTCACTTCTAAGCGCTCCACCAGTCCTTCCGGTCTGACTTCAACGCCCTTAGAACGCTCTCCTACCATCGACACCATACGGTGTCAATCCACAGCTTCGGTGATACGTTTAGCCCCGGTACATTTTCGGCGCGGAGTCACTCGACCAGTGAGCTATTACGCACTCTTTAAATGGTGGCTGCTTCTGAGCCAACATCCTGGTTGTCTAAGCAACTCCACATCCTTTTCCACTTAACGTATACTTTGGGACCTTAGCTGGTGGTCTGGGCTGTTTCCCTTTCGACTACGGATCTTATCACTCGCAGTCTGACTCCCAAGAATAAGTATTTGGCATTCGGAGTTTGACTGAATTCGGTAACCCGTTGGGGGCCCCTAGTCCAATCAGTGCTCTACCTCCAATACTCTCATCTTGAGGCTAGCCCTAAAGCTATTTCGGAGAGAACCAGCTATCTCCAGGTTCGATTGGAATTTCTCCGCTACCCACACCTCATCCCCGCACTTTTCAACGTGCGTGGGTTCGGGCCTCCATTCAGTGTTACCTGAACTTCACCCTGGACATGGGTAGATCACCTGGTTTCGGGTCTACGACCTCATACTCATTCGCCCTATTCAGACTCGCTTTCGCTGCGGCTCCGTCTTATCAACTTAACCTTGCATGAAATCGTAACTCGCCGGTTCATTCTACAAAAGGCACGCCATTACCCATTAACGGGCTTTGACTACTTGTAGGCACACGGTTTCAGGATCTATTTCACTCCCCTTCCGGGGTGCTTTTCACCTTTCCCTCACGGTACTGGTTCACTATCGGTCACTAGGGAGTATTTAGCCTTGGGAGATGGTCCTCCCTGCTTCCGACGGGATTTCTCGTGTCCCGCCGTACTCAGGATCCACTCAGGAGGGAACGAAGTTTCAACTACAGGGTTTTTACCTTCTTTGACGGACCTTTCCAGATCACTTCATTTACCCCGTTCCTTTGTAACTCCATATTGAGTGTCCTACAACCCCAAGAGGCAAGCCTCTTGGTTTGGGCTAATTCCGTTTCGCTCGCCGCTACTCAGGAAATCGCATTTGCTTTCTCTTCCTCCGGGTACTTAGATGTTTCAGTTCCCCGGGTCTGCCTTCAGTACCCTATGTATTCAGGTAAAGATACTGTTCCATTACGAACAGTGGGTTTCCCCATTCGGAAATCTCCGGATCAAAGCTTACTTACAGCTCCCCGAAGCATATCGGTGTTAGTCCCGTCCTTCATCGGCTCCTAGTGCCAAGGCATCCACCGTGCGCCCTTTCTAACTTAACCGTTAAAAAAGATCTTACAGATGCTTTGAAAAAAATTAATTGCCTTCTATCTATTATCTAGTTTTCAAGGAACAAAGCAGAAAGAATCCATCACATCGTGATGTTTGTCTTTCCTATTTGAATGAATTACTCATTCAAAACTGAACAAAACAAAAGCGCTCTCGTAATTATCCTTAGAAAGGAGGTGATCCAGCCGCACCTTCCGATACGGCTACCTTGTTACGACTTCACCCCAATCATCTGTCCCACCTTAGGCGGCTGGCTCCATAAAGGTTACCTCACCGACTTCGGGTGTTACAAACTCTCGTGGTGTGACGGGCGGTGTGTACAAGGCCCGGGAACGTATTCACCGCGGCATGCTGATCCGCGATTACTAGCGATTCCGGCTTCATGTAGGCGAGTTGCAGCCTACAATCCGAACTGAGAATGGCTTTATGGGATTCGCTTACCTTCGCAGGTTTGCAGCCCTTTGTACCATCCATTGTAGCACGTGTGTAGCCCAGGTCATAAGGGGCATGATGATTTGACGTCATCCCCACCTTCCTCCGGTTTGTCACCGGCAGTCACCTTAGAGTGCCCAACTGAATGCTGGCAACTAAGATCAAGGGTTGCGCTCGTTGCGGGACTTAACCCAACATCTCACGACACGAGCTGACGACAACCATGCACCACCTGTCACTCTGTCCCCCGAAGGGGAAAGCCCTATCTCTAGGGTTGTCAGAGGATGTCAAGACCTGGTAAGGTTCTTCGCGTTGCTTCGAATTAAACCACATGCTCCACCGCTTGTGCGGGCCCCCGTCAATTCCTTTGAGTTTCAGCCTTGCGGCCGTACTCCCCAGGCGGAGTGCTTAATGCGTTAGCTGCAGCACTAAAGGGCGGAAACCCTCTAACACTTAGCACTCATCGTTTACGGCGTGGACTACCAGGGTATCTAATCCTGTTTGCTCCCCACGCTTTCGCGCCTCAGTGTCAGTTACAGACCAGAAAGTCGCCTTCGCCACTGGTGTTCCTCCAAATCTCTACGCATTTCACCGCTACACTTGGAATTCCACTTTCCTCTTCTGCACTCAAGTTCCCCAGTTTCCAATGACCCTCCACGGTTGAGCCGTGGGCTTTCACATCAGACTTAAGGAACCACCTGCGCGCGCTTTACGCCCAATAATTCCGGACAACGCTTGCCACCTACGTATTACCGCGGCTGCTGGCACGTAGTTAGCCGTGGCTTTCTGGTTAGGTACCGTCAAGGTACCAGCAGTTACTCTGGTACTTGTTCTTCCCTAACAACAGAACTTTACGACCCGAAGGCCTTCTTCGTTCACGCGGCGTTGCTCCGTCAGACTTTCGTCCATTGCGGAAGATTCCCTACTGCTGCCTCCCGTAGGAGTCTGGGCCGTGTCTCAGTCCCAGTGTGGCCGATCACCCTCTCAGGTCGGCTACGCATCGTCGCCTTGGTGAGCCATTACCTCACCAACTAGCTAATGCGCCGCGGGCCCATCTATAAGTGACAGCGTAAACCGTCTTTCCATCTTCTCTCATGCGAGAAAAGAACCTATCCGGTATTAGCTCCGGTTTCCCGAAGTTATCCCAGTCTTATAGGCAGGTTGCCCACGTGTTACTCACCCGTCCGCCGCTAATCTCAGGGAGCAAGCTCCCATCGATTCGCTCGACTTGCATGTATTAGGCACGCCGCCAGCGTTCGTCCTGAGCCAGGATCAAACTCTCCGAAGAAATGTTTGACTTGCTCATTTGCTTTTTTAATAGTGTGTGCTCACTTAAATTTTAACGTTGGCGCTTTGTTTTGTTCAGTTTTCAAAGAGCAATATTTCCCATCGCTTCTTTAGCGACTTAATTATTGTAACACCTTCCAAACATAAAGTCAACAACAAGTTATCATTTACTTGCTTGTCTTTTTTTGTCTCAAGCGGTGTATTTAATATATTAGCACCTGCATATAGATAAGTCAATTTAATCTTTTAAAATTCCCCTCATTTTTTTCATGAACACCACCTTCTTCTATATATACACTACTTTCTTTCTATAGAAGCCGGACCCTGCTAATGAATTATCAAAAACAGGAAGGCAGCTGATTATAGCCACCCTCCTGTTTTTAATGATTATTTATTGATGGAAATTACGTCCGCTTCTTCCCTATCTACATTTCCGGCCTTTTCAATCTTCACACTTTCACCTTCGGAAAGGTTAGTAAAGACGATTGGCGTAATGATAGAGCTGGCATTGTTTTTGACATACTCTATATCAACTTTAAGCAATGGCTGTCCGCTTGTCACTTTATCTCCTTGAGCGACAAGTGCTTCGAAACCTTTGCCTTCTAACTTAACTGTATCGATCCCGACATGTATCAAGATTTCACGTCCAGCTTCGGAAACGATACCTATTGCATGTTTAGTCGGGAATAGGTTAACGATCGTACCGTCTACAGGAGAAACAACCAATCCTTCCTCCGGTACAATGGCAAATCCATCACCCATCATTTTTTCAGCAAAAACTGCATCAGGTACTTCCGTGATCGATTTTAATTCCCCTTTAATAGGTGAAACAAATCGATCGGAAACTTCATCCGTTCGCAAAGGTTTCGGGACGATATCCTCGATTTGTTTTTCCACACCCTCTTCAGGAGAGGCTTCTACTTTACGAGGCCTTTTTCCATCAATGATATCTTTCATTTGCCCCTTAATCGTTTCTGAACGTGGTCCGAAGATTGCCTGGATGTTATTGCCCACTTCCAGAACTCCAGCGGCACCAAGTTTTTTCAGCCTATTTTTATCAACGTTACCGATGTCATTGACTGATACACGAAGACGGGTAATGCAAGCATCTAAGTGAGAAATATTTTCTTTTCCGCCCATAGCATCCAAGATATCCCCAGGGAGACTTCCAGCTGTACTTGCAGATCCTTCCGCTTCCTCGTCCTCTTCCACTTCACGACCAGGAGTTTTTAGGTTAAACGTCCTTATGGCAAATCGGAATCCAAAGTAATAGATAAGCGCAAAGACCAAACCAACTGGAATAACAATCCAAGCATTAGTTTGAGGATTAATTAAACCAAACAGAACGTAATCGATCAACCCACCCGAGAACGTCATCCCGATTTTCACGTCCAGTAAATGCATAGTCATGAATGATAGACCTGCAAACAGACAGTGAATCCCGAAAAGTACTGGTGCAACGAATAAGAATGCAAATTCAAGTGGCTCAGTAATCCCAGTCAAGAAAGATGTAAGTGCCGCAGAAGCCATCAAGCCCCCGACTATTTTCTTTCTTTCCGGTCTTGCTTCATGATAAATGGCCAAAGCCGCAGCTGGTAACCCGAACATCATAAATGGATATTTACCAGTCATGAAAGTACCTGCCGTTAAATTCTGTACGCCATCTTTAATTTGTGCCATGAAGATGGCTTGATCTCCTCTGACTGGCGTTCCCCCGCCTTGAGGGATATAGCTGCCAAATTCGAACCAGAATGGCGAATAGAAGATATGATGCAATCCGAAAGGAATCAGCGCACGTTCTACAACCCCAAACACAAAAGCTCCCAGAGTCAGATTAGCACCTAACATATTTTCGGAAAATGAATTTAACCCCGATTGAATCGTCGGCCAAACCAAAATCATCAACAACCCAAGAATAACTGCACTTGCAGCTGTTGCAATGGGTACAAAACGTTTACCTGCAAAGAATCCTAAATAAGAAGGCAATTCAATTTCATAAAATTTATTATACATGACAGCAGCCATGACACCGACAATAATACCGCCGAACACGCCTGTTCCCAACGTTGGGATTCCCAGAACATTGCTATACACCGCACCATTTTTCGCAATGTCGGCAGCGTCAATTCCAAGAACAGTTCCCATTGTTACATTCATAATCAAGAACCCGATAATCGCAGCCAGCCCGGCAACACCATCTCCGCCAGCTAGACCAATCGCGACCCCCACAGCAAACAACAAGGGAAGATTCCCAAAAATAATATTCCCAGCATTCTCCATGACCGATGCGACCATTTCAACTCCGCCACTCGCAAGAAACGGGGCGATATCCAACAAAGTCTCGTTTTGCAATGCATTACCAAAAGCAAGTAAAATTCCGGCCGCTGGTAAAATGGCTACAGGAAGCATCAAAGCTTTTCCGATTTTTTGCAAAACACCAAACAACTTCTTAAACATAGGTTTTCCTCCTCTTTACTGTTTTTCCACGCTAATAAAACGGTTACATTTAACGATGGAATTCATCTTCCCACGCAACAGAATTCGAATACAAAAAAGGCATAAGCAAAGATAGGATTGAAATGAAGTTCAGGTATATAATACCCTCTTTCATAACAATCATTCTCCTCACTTATGCCTGATCGAATCAGTAACACGTAAGTTAATGTATTTTTATTTAATTTTCTTTTGTAATCGTTGGATATGCATCGTTAGATAGACAGCTTCCGCATCACAAACCGGTCTGCCTAATTTCTGCTGCATAATTTTTATTAGCTTCCATGAGATATTGTAACACAAAGGATATTCTTCTTTCAATAGCAATGCAATTTTTTCAGGTTCATCGACCATTTCCCCAGCCAAAACCCTGTCTATCATGAATCTTAAATGACGGACCAAACGTGTATAATCAATGCTTTCCTTATTAATTTTTACGTTTAGCTGTTCTTCAACGACTTGGATAAGATGATAGATTAACTGCGAATGCTGATTGACTTCCGATAAGTCTTTATTTGATATTGCGCTATGAATATGAAGCGTAATAAAACCGATTTCCCCTTGGGGTAGGCCTATGCCTGTCTTATCTTGAATTAATTCGATTACATCAACAGCAATATCATGTTCAAAAGGATAAAGGGTTATCGTTTCTTTCAAGAATGGGTTTTTGATAGTCATTCCTTGTGAAACACGCTGAAGGGCGAACAATAAATGATCTGTTAAACCGACATGTATATGTTCATTTAGCTTTCCAGTTACTCGGTCATTAATGAGATGAATGGATTCTATAATGGCAGCTTGAAGATTTTGATCGATTTGCGGCAAAAGTTTTTTGTAACTTTCCTGCTCCTTAACATTTTTCAGGACAAACGTTTTCTCCGCCAGTTCCGGACTCAACTCTTCGCCTTTCTTTCGGTTGAAGCCCAAGCCCTTTCCAATAGAAACGACTTCTCCATACGACGGATGCGTGGCAATCACCACATTATTGTTCAAAACCTTTTCAACGATAAAACCATTCATTTTTCTCCCTCTTTTTTTCTCAAAGTCATCTCTATGCCCCATACAGGATAAAGTACTCAGTACTTAGTCCTTTTACTATACACGATATGAGCTTTCTCTTACAACATGAAAGAAGAGCCCCGAAATCAGGACTCTCCTTACTTACTTGCATTATTACTTCAAGAAAATGAAATATAGTAGGAAGACGACTCCAAGACCCCACATGATTGGGTGAACCTCTTTAGCTCTTCCTTTCATCGACATAGTGATCGGATAGAAGATGAATCCACAAGCTATACCTGTCGCAATTGAATATGTCATAGGCATCATGATAACAGTAAAGAAGGCCGGAACCGCAATTTCGAACTTCTGCCAGTCAATATTTTTAAGTGATGATGCCATTAATACTCCGACTATAACCAATGCCGGCGCAGTCACCGCAGATGTCACAACCGAAAGAAGCGGGAAGAAGAAAAGTGATAGGACAAACAGTAAACCTGTCACTACAGCCGCAAAACCGCTTCGAGCACCAGCAGCTACACCAGATGTAGACTCTACATAAGATGTCGTGGTGGATGTACCAAGAATTGCACCTGAAACGATGGATAATGAATCAGCAAGTAATCCTTTTCCCACTCTAGGAAGAACATTATCCTTCATCAATCCAGCTTGTTGCGCGACAGCCACCAACGTACCCGCTGTATCAAAGAAAGCTACGAACAAGAAGGTCAATATCACGATTAACATTTGACCAGTGAAGAGATCCCCGGGATTTCCAAAGGCATCGAACGCAACTCCGAATGTAGGCGCTATGCTAGGAACGGCACCGATTATTTTCTCCGGCACCGGAACTTGTCCAAAGATCATTCCTGCAATGGCTGTAATGACCATCCCTATGAACACGCCGCTTTTGACGCCTCTCGTCATCAAAATGACAGTTACGACAATTCCAAACACAGCCAATAAAGTATTCCCTGATGTTAAGTCGCCCAGTCCGACAAGAACGCTGTCATCATTCGTGATGATTCCAGCATTCTGAAACCCTACAAAAGTAATGAATAAACCGATACCGGCTCCAACTGCGTATTTCAATTCAACTGGAATTGCATTAATGATTTTCTCACGTATTCCCGATAGGGAAAGCAAAACGAAGATAATACCTGAAATCAATACCCCTGATAAAGCCGTCTGCCAAGGAATTCCAAAACCAAGAACAACAGTAAAAGCGAAAAAAGCATTCAACCCCATACCCGGCGCAAGCGAGATTGGATACCTGGCTATGAGTCCCATCAATATCGAGCCGATTGCAGCTGCTAAGGCGGTCGCTGCAAAAACCGCTCCGTAGTCCATTCTCAATTCATCCGGATAGTCCTCGATGCTTTGTAAAGTCAGCATCACAGGGTTAACAACCAGGATATATGCCATTGAAAGGAACGTAGTTAGTCCACCAAGTATTTCACGGCGATAATTGGTTCCCAGCTCATTAAACCGAAAATAATTTTTCATTATGAGTCTCCCCCTATCATAAAATCGTGCCAACAGAAAACGCCCCATTCGGTTCCGAACGGGGCTTGACTGCGGTCATGTAAAGAAATGGCGGTTTATCCTCGCCAATCCATCCACATCGTAGTCAAGCCGTTCACGGCAGCTTGGTAGAAACTTTTGGGCCATATCCCCAATATTATACGACAATTATGTTTTTTTATTATTATAGGTATAGTGTATCAGTCACCAAAATAATCGTCAATATACCAAACGAATATTTTTTATGTAATTTTAGGTAACGTTCGCTTTTCGCTATATATTCCTTACTTATTACCGCTATATATCCGCCAACATACGTGAAATGTAAGTAATCGACATATTCAAAATTATTTTAACCAAAAAAAATCAGTGAAGGTTAATTCCTTCACTGATTGGATAATTTTAATCTTCTATTCCCACTCGATCGTTGCAGGCGGCTTAGACGTAATGTCATACACGACGCGGTTTACATGGTTTACCTCATTAACGATTCTCGTTGAGATGATTTCAAGTACATCCCATGGAATTCTTGCCCAATCGGAAGTCATTCCGTCAATGGATGTAACTGCACGGATCCCGATTGTATAGTCATACGTACGCGCGTCGCCCATTACCCCTACGCTTCGAATGTTAGGAAGCACCGTAAAGTACTGCCAAATTTCGCGTTCCAAACCATTCTTTTTAATTTCTTCACGTAAGATATGGTCAGATTCACGAACGATTTCAAGTTTTTCATCTGAAATTTCGCCTAATACACGAATACCTAACCCTGGACCCGGGAACGGTTGACGCCAAACGATTTCATCTGAAATGCCCATTTCACTTCCAAGTGCACGCACTTCATCCTTGAATAGAGTGTTCAAAGGCTCAATCAATTTAAATTGCATATCTTCCGGCAGACCGCCAACGTTGTGATGCGATTTAATTGTTTGTGCAGTGGCCGTACCACTTTCAATAATGTCTGTGTAAAGTGTACCTTGTGCAAGGAAATCAATTCCTTCGAGCTTCGTTGCTTCGTCATCGAATACGTAGATGAACTCGTTACCGATGATTTTCCGTTTTTGTTCCGGATCTGAAACACCAGCAAGTTTCGATAGGAAACGTTCTTTTGCATCGACCTTGATTACGTTCATATTGAAGCCTTCACTGAAAGTTTCCATTACACCTTCGGCTTCCCCTTTACGAAGTAATCCATGATCAACGAAAATACATGTCAGCTGATCGCCAATCGCTTTATGGATCAATACAGCAACAACGGATGAATCAACTCCGCCGCTCAAAGCGCATAACACTTTTTTATCTCCGACCGTTTGGCGGATTTTCTCCATCTCGATTTCAATGAAGTTCTCCATTGACCAGTCACCTTTGCAGCCACAAACGCCGAATACGAAATTTTTCAAAATGTCATTACCGTATACGGAATGACGGACTTCAGGATGGAATTGCACGGCATACAATTTACGTGACTCGTCACTCATAGCCGAAATTGGGCAAGACGGGTTCGTTCCATCAATTTTGAAACCTTCAGGCGTTTCCACCACTAAATCACCATGGCTCATCCAGACGATTTGTTCTTTCGGCAGGTCACTGAATAACTTAGACTCATTTTGGATGGCAAGTGTCGCTTTTCCGTATTCACGGTTTTTCGCTGGTTCCACTTTACCGCCAAAATGTTTAGTCATTAGCTGCATGCCATAACAAATACCGAAAATCGGTAGGCCCATTTCGAATATGCGTTCATCACAACCAAATGCAGTTGCATCATAAACACTGTTCGGACCCCCTGAGAAAATAATTCCCGTTGGGTTCATTTTCTCGATTTCTTCTACAGTAATTGTATGAGGATGAAGCTCACTATACACACCAAATTCGCGGATACGACGAGTGATCAATTGATTATATTGGCTTCCGAAATCAAGTACTACGATCATTTCCTGGTTTTTTTGCAATTCTGTTTTCCCCGGCACAAACGTCACCTCTATCAATGTAATTCACTCATAAAATCGAGTGATAATTTCTTATAAAAAATATTATCATAAAAAAAGAAAAACTAAAAATCCACCCTCAAAAATACAGAAAAAGTACAGACGAAGGCAGATTTTCAGCTTTCCTGTTAAAATCCGCCTTCATAGTCAAATCATTTACGGTGATTCGGTAGAAACTTTCGATCCATATTATCGAGGATATATGAAGGATATATTAGTTTAAGTTAGTTTTTGTTATTGTATCAATATAATAAAAACCTGGTCAAGAGCTAGTTTTTCTCATTAAGCTTTCCCAACCCTTTTGAAAGTGTTTCCATTCGCCATCTTCCACGTCTCCACGATATATCATTAACTCGTATCCAGCCGTCAATTCACTCATCTCATCTGTATTGTACACTGCATCCACATAGGCGGCGTACTCCCTTAAAGTTTGCCCCTCCGGACGAACTAAACCCGCTCGTTTTAATTGTTTCAATAATATTAAATAAGCTGTCGAGAAATGAGCACCGGTTTTCCTTCTATAACGAAGAATCTGCAGTTGAGGAATCCACTTCCTTCTGAAGAAATAACCAATAGAAGCGAGAATCAATAAAACCGACAGTGTGATAGCAGTCCATTTTAAGAACCCTCTCATGTTCTCAATACCAATTTTCACGGAGGATTGAGTTTCCCTATCGGGTGTGTCCTGGCGTTCCTTCGTCTCTTTCTTTGTTTGCTCTTCATTAATTGGGGTTTCTTCAGGGTTCTTGATCGCTTCCTGTTTCAACTCCGAATCGTAAAATTCAACTTCCCCATTGAAACCCTTTGTCGGCTCGAAGGGAACCCAGCCTATCCCTGAAAAATAAACCTCGACCCAGGAATGTGCATTATTATTGGTCACCTTATAAACGGATTCGCCATCAAGGATTGATCTTTCCCCTTCCGTATAGCCCTTTACCCACCTTGCAGGAATATTAGCGGCTCTTAGTAAAACGACCATTGCACTTGAAAAATTATCGCAATAACCTATCTGTGTCTCAAATAAGAATTGATCGACATAATCTTGATTGCTCTCCGGATACGGAATATCGTCCTTAGAATAAATGAATTCAGGTCCGTCAAAATAATCCTCAATGGCTTTTGCTTTATCGTACCAATTCGTTTCATTCCTTGTAAGCCGGGATGCCAATTCATATATCCGGTTTGGCAGTCCCTCTGGAAGCTGAGTGTTTTTTTCCATTAATAAATCCATCGATTCGTCGGGTTCCGTTCCCTTCCTTAACTCAGCTATATCAAAACTCGGCATATCATAAACCAGCTCATACTCTTTCATGGACAGTGGTTCGCCATTACCCTGTTCGGAAATAACTTTGTCCATACCCTGATAATATTTGAAATCCATTCCGTTTTTGCCCTCAATCTTTTTTAAATACCCGGACTGCGGATGAAGGATATGGGAATATGATTCCGTCATGAACACTTTTGCCGTCATTTCTTCTGTCCTCACCACTTCAGGAACGTCGTAAATATCTAAAGATGCCATATCCTGTCCGTTGGAAAAAGCGTGAAAGTCCGTTTCCCGTATGGAAACCCACCCTTTACCGGTATAAATATCCTTGTTCTCGACTTTCCAGTAATGTCCTGCAGGAGCATTATTATAAAAAACGATGGAACTATCCGGCTCTATCGAACCGCCAAGATCCGAATCGTCTTCATCATATCCGACACTTTTACGCTTCGAACCACCGTCTTCATTCCCCGCTTTATCAGAATAAGAAGTAATATAAGGCACCGGGTCCGGCCACTGCGGAGAGAGCTTTGGGGCAGCAAAACCAACAAGGACACTTACCAATATCATGCCGGTCAGCATCAAGATCCACTTATTGATGGAAGCCATCGGAAACTTAATCCTCTCCTGTATCGATAATCGCAGCAGGGACAGCAGGCCTAGCATCAAGAACCCGATGATGATGATTCTAATCATCGCCTTATCCCCCACATAAGGAGTGAATGTGTCAAGTACAGATATGAAAATCACCGTTAACATAAAAAAGAAAAAGATGCTTTGCCTCACCATCACCCAGTAATGGATCAAATATGTTACAAGCCAAAGAAGGACAAAAAATAGAAATGTTCGAAATGGATTTGTGATCAACTCCCAATTCCCATCATATATAAAACCAAGATTCCCCTTAAAATCCGCTAGAAATCCTTTCAGCCATGACAATTGAAATAAAGCGTCATTTGAATGGAGGAACTGTAATGAAATCATTATATAAGCACTAATGAGAATAAATCGGATTGACCAATGTATGCGGAAATAATGCAGTAATAGGGAATAGAGCAAAAATAAGATAAAAATGATGATATTACCTGTATCGGTGAGTTTATCGACAGGCCTTAACCATTCAGTAATCAACAACAGACCAAATACATACATGAGGACGTGCATGAACCTTTCCAATTTTTCGGTAGTGACATTCATTTCGCCATCACCTCTGATCTGTCAGACTTTAGTTGGCCATGTTCAAAAAAGCTAACCTTTATCCCCCTCGAAACAGCTGTAGAACTTGACAACCTTTCCTGATCAGTAAGATCTGCCTGTTTCTTCACACATACCATTAATCCCTGATTAGGCCGGAAAGCACTCAATATGTCCACCTTTTCTAAGGTTAAGTCTGAAACGATGAATATCACAGCAGCATTTGCCGGAAGAATTCCCTTCCTGACATTTTCGTTCAATGCGTTTGAAACACTTGGCTCTTCTTTAACAAGTCGGTAAAGAATCTTTCGTTTCTGGTTATTGCCTGCTGCTGCCGGTATGATTAACCTCGATCCCATACTCACATACCCAATTTCCATGCCTTTCTTTAACATGGCGTGTGCAATGGAAGCCGCCATTACAATGGATTCTTCGAATAAATCCGACGGCTTTTCATCAAGCATGATAAATGCATCACGGTTTTTCTGCACTTCGAATTCCTTCGTCATGATTTCACTCGTTCTAGCCGTCGCCTTCCAGTTAATCCATGACAACTGATCGCCTGGCTGATATTCCCTTACCCCGGATACCACTGAATGTTCCCGTTGTGTTTTCTTTGTTGAAACCACTGCCCCTTGATTGAACACTCGATCAAGATCACTGTAGGCAAGCTCATGATAACGAGGAAAAACAGTTATTTTCAAAGGTGAACTATATATCGCTTCCTTTTCGACTAGCCCGAAAAAGTCCCCAATCCAAAAGCGGATCGATTGAAACGAATGCTCTCCGCGCTGCAAGTTTTCCAAAGTATATGACATGCTGAAGGTACGCTTGAATCCCGGAAAGATAATTATTTTCCTTTGGAATCCCCTATCTTCCATCTCCTGAGGCAATTCCTCCTCTACCACCATAAATAATAATAGGGGCAGCCGGCTTTTACGGGTAAACTTCAATGCTATCTCAACAGATTCGCCGGCCTGGCATTCCCTTTTATTGACCTTTCTCTCAACGGTAAAGTCATGCAGTGGATAAAACAGCAGGATCGAAGCGTACACAGAAAACGGCAAAAATGAATAAAAAATGAACCAACTGACAAAACCGCCTTGAAACATTGCATAGCAAAAGGAAACGGTCAGGAGTAATACAAGTCCGATCACACTCATATTTCCCCTTAAAATGTTGATGAATTTGCGCATTAGGTCACAGCCCGCTTCACAGGCACTTGTGTTGTCGCGACAATTTCATGTATCACCATTCCAGCATCGAAGCCATCATAACTCGCTTCAGGTTTCAAAATAAGCCGGTGGGAAAATACGAATGGAACTAAATATTGAACATCGTCCGGCAGAACATAGTCCCTGCCCTGGATCAGCGCGTAAGCTTGGGCTGCCTTCATCAATGCTATCGACCCACGCGGGCTTACCCCTAAATAGACCCCTTCATGCGTCCGTGTTTGATTCGCCAATTCAACAATATATCGTTTTATTGTGTCATCCACTATCACCGCTTTTACCTCAGACTGTAATTCTATCAATTCATCCAAGGTGATGACGGATTCCAATTCCTCAAGCGGTGCCGAGTATTGAGCCCTATGAAGAACCTCTATCTCTTCTTCCACACCTGGATAGCCCATTCTCATTTTTAATAGGAATCTATCCAATTGAGCCTCCGGAAGCGGATATGTTCCCTCGTACTCGATCGGATTTTGTGTCGCCATTACGAAGAAGGGCTTCTCCAATCCTCTTGTTACACCATCAATCGTCACACTTGCCTCTTCCATGGCTTCAAGCAATGCAGACTGAGTTTTCGGCGAGGTCCGGTTAATTTCATCAGCTAAAATAATATGTCCCATTATCGGACCTGGCCTAAAAATGAATTCTTGTTCCTTAGGATTGAAGATTGAAACACCAGTAACATCAGAAGGAAGTAAATCAGGTGTGAATTGAATTCGCTTAAAGCTTGCACCTATTGATTTTGCCAGTGCCCTTACCAAGACTGTCTTTCCCACACCCGGAACATCCTCCAATAAGACATGTCCACCGGAAAGGAGTGCCACGATGCTTAGTTCCGCTATATCCCGTTTTCCGATAATCACCTTTTCGATATTCCCCAGAACCATTTCCAGTTTTTGATTGACCTGCTTATAAATCATTCTCTACCTCCCGAGATTCACAGATTAACATTATCACTATTATTTCATACGCTTTCTACATCACGCATTTTACAATAAGCTCCAATTAAGCCTTACATTGTAAGTTTACTAGATATTCGGTAAACCATAAACGAATTTGTCTAAAAATATTAATGCGGCTTAATGAAAAAGGTATGGTAAACTGTTGCTAAGTGAATATGAACCTTGCAGAAAAGGGTGCTGCCTTGTCAGCTTAATAGGGAATTCGGTTTAAAACCGAAGCTGTTTCCGCAACTGTAAGTGCTAATGAAATAAGATGCATACCACTATTTGAGGACGGTGATCGCACGCCGATTACCGTCCATTTAACCCAAATGGGAAGGTTCTTAGAGTAAAATGACGCACAAGCCAGGAGACCTGCCTTCATTCATCGTATTATGCTCTTCGGAAGATAGGAGATTGTACGGCTCTCCCATCTTTTTTCTACTACAGATACATAGATGCCCGAAGCCGACCAAACCTCTTGGTTGGCTTTTTGTTTTGCTGGAAAAAGCAATACGGAGGTCATTCACCCAATACGTAAAAGGAGGAAGAGTTATGACAAAGAAAGACTTTCGTTTTTTATGCTACCCATACATGCGTGAGTCCGTATCAACCGTCGATTTTGAAATCCGTACAGACTCATTGACGACACAGATCGGCTTGGCAGCCTCGCTTACTGAGGATGTCCCCGAAGTATACCGTGACTTAATGGAACTGTTGCCCATGGCTTACCATTTAAATGGTTCAGTTCGTGGTAAATTAGCCATTACCGGCGATGATCTCAACCGTTTAAGCGCAATCTACGACCGGTATGTCGCTGAAGTGAAAGATCGAATCGAAACGTTCGTCCTTCCACAAGGCTCAACCGCAGCATGTACTTTGCATACGTGCCGAAGTGAAGCCAAAAAGTCCGTGCGTGCTTTACACAAGGTAAGTCTGGAGAGGGAAATTCCAGGAATTCTTTTTGATTACGCTCACTTGCTTGCAAATGTATTATTCGTGATGGCAGTCTACGTCAATAAGCAACAGGGGATCGAGGAGATTCCTTTTACAAGTAAATCATACCCAACCAAACCCATGAAAACGAAAACGGAGGAATAAATAATGAAGAAAACCCTACGATTCAGTTGGATTTCCATGCTGATGCTTACCCTTTTCCTTTCCGGATGCGGAGTGAACGATGATCAAGCCGCAACGGATAATAAAGATACTAAAAAGGCCGAAGAAATCAAGGACTATACCGTTACGGATGATACTGGAAAGAAAATAAAATTCGAGAAAATCCCGGAAAAAGTCGTTTCACTTCAGCCAAGCAATACGGAAATTTTATTTGCCCTTGAACAGGGTGATAAAGTCGTTGGCGTGACAGACTTCGATAATTATCCAGAGGAAGCAAAGAATATCGAACATGTTTCAGACTCTGTTAATATCAATGCAGAAAAAATCATTGCCTTGAAACCTGATGCCATCATAGCTTATACCATTGGTGATGAAGCGACACTGAAACCACTCGAAGATGCCGGCATCCCTGTGTTCATTATTAAATCTGCGGCAAATTTCGATGATGTATACGGAGATATCGGGCAGATTGCTAAAGTGATGGGTGTTGCTGAAAAAGGGGATGAATTAGTGAAAGATATCAAATCCCAAATTGCAAGTGTCGAAGAAAAAGTGGAAACTTTAGATGAAAAGGAACAAACATACTTTGAAATTAGCCCTGCTCCGGAAATCTATACAACAGGAGCGGAAACATTCCAACATGAAATCCTGAATACTGCCGGCATTAAAAACATCTTTGATGACCAAAAAGGCTGGGTTAAGGTATCTGATGAAGAGATTGTCAAAAGGAACCCTAAATCCATCATCACCACTGCCACGTATGCAGATGATGCTGTTGGTGAAATTAAATCGCGTAAAGGCTGGGAAGATATCGATGCAGTGAAGAACGATGACGTCCATTTACTTGATGAAAATGTCATGTCACGTCCTGGACCAAGGATCGGGGAAGCTGTTGAACTCGCAGCAAAGGCTGTTTATCCTGACTTGTTCAAATAACACGAAAGGGGGATGCGCCAATAATGGCGTATCCTCTTCCTTTCCCGCTCCGGTCTATAGGGCAATAAAGACACGCCCTTTTGATCTGTATATTCTTAAGTAAACTTCCTTTCTGTCTTGTTTATGCTAAAATGATTGCAATCCACTCATAAGATATAAGAGGTACTGATCATGTATAAAAAATTCTTCATTTTGATCTTCGCAGCTGCCCTTCTTTTAGGGCTTATTAAAACCATTATGGATATGTAGCAAAAACAGCCCGATTCCTGACTTATGCCAGGAATCGGGCTGTTTTCATTTTCGTTTAACCTCTCCATTCAGCTTCCCCATTTTTGGAATAAGGATAAAAAACAAACAAACGACCAAAAGTGCCAAAACGATGCCGAGCAATATCGTCAGGTCAAAATTAAGGGAAGGCTCTGTTTCTTCTTCGCTTCTAGTTCGAATGCTGGCCTCCGAGAATAATCCAAGCTGTTCTGATTTTGAAGCGATGGTATTATTTTGATTCTCCGTTACCGGAGACAGAAACAGTGAGTCCTTCACCGAGTCAATGACATCATATTTCCCTCTTTCAAAAGTGAGGTCCTTTTGTTCTTCAGGCAGTTCCCGCTTCTGTTCCAACAATCCTTCTTCATGGAAATACTCCGTTTGAATATCAATATCCTTTTCTTGATATTCATTTGGTTCCACCATGGGTTCCTCTTCCGCCCCGCCATGAGGTGCATGGCTAAACAACAGGATGAGCAAGACAGGCATTACGTATTTATTCCACTTCATGGGCCATTGCTCTTCTTTCTGTAAGACGCTTCACTATAAGACGCTTCACTATATATGGAATGATCGTTGCGATAAGCGTCAGCACAATCAAGATGATACTAGCCGGAATGAATGCCGACTGATTACCGAATTGAATGGACATGTATACGTCTGCAACCGGGTGGTCTACATTGAAATTAGGCATGATTAAATCCAACAATGGAATGGTAAAGAAACTGATCAAACCAATCACCAGGATAGCACCGACAAACGGCCCAATCGAGAAGGCAAGTCGAGTAAACGCTGAACAGAAGAATAAAAGCAGGACGGTGAAAACGGTCCATTTAATCTCCTGCATATCTCCCAGTGGATAGATCTTCAAACCATACATGCTGATGATTAAACCTACGATCAGATTCAATAAAGTAAACAAGGCCGCATGGACCATCATTGGAATGGTTTCATAATGATGCAGGAAGAAACCGATCAATAACCCAGAAATGAGTATGATCACCAACATGACGATCGGCGGGATATTAACCTTTTCCTGATGAAGGACTTCCCCACTGATTTGTACGGGATTCGCTAAATATTCGTACACATACCCGTTCTCCTGATCATCGACTAGAGTGTTGTTCAAGACACTATATACGTCCGTCTTGATTTTTTCGGTTGAGTCTACATTTTGGGACCAATTATCATTAAGCTGATCGGCCCTTTCCTGTACTGAACCCACTTTCGCTTGCAGGTCTGCTGTATCCTTCGTGACCGTGTCCTGTCGTTCTGCTACAGAATTGACAAGTTCGGAAATGAAGCCGACAGTTGTTGCCGTATTGTCTTGAAGTGATACAAACATTTCTCCATCAAGGTTAACTGGCGGTTCGGCCTCTATTTCAGGAACTTCCGTATGATCTGACAAATTGGCAGACACTTCTTGAGCCTTCCCGGTAATTGCCGCTAATTCAGCTAAAGTAGCTTTCTGCCCCGTTTCAACGTTAGCATCATATTCTTTCATATAACCCATAATGGAATCTGAGAACATCCCGAAGTTCTCATTGACTCCTGCTAAACTGGCTTTAACGAGTTTCGCTTCTTCATCTACGTTTCCGGAAACCCCATTTTTCAAGTTTTCCAATTCTTTTATATTGGCTGCAAATACCTTATCTACATTTGCTTCCGTGACTCTTTCAGCCAATTCACCATAAGATGAGAGTGAACCGTAATAGGCAAGGAGGGTAGTAGAATCCCGATTGGTGATAGAATTCTCAAAGGCCTTTACCAGCACCGCTCGCCTTTCTCCCCCCACTTTTTCAAGAAGTGACTGTTCGAGAGTCTTGATTTCTGCGATGGTCTCATCGATTGTCATACTCTGGATATCCTGTAATTTTTGAATATCTTCTTGTGACTTTTTCCATTGGTCACCTAAATCCTTATAATTCGTACCGAGTTCATTATAATCAGCTTGTAATTGCGTAAACTGCGCCAGCAAATCATTATATGAATCTACCAGTGTATTAAACTCCGTTATCACTTGATTATAATTTCCCGTTCTGCCGTTTACCGTTCCGCTGAGATTATTGATTTCCGCTTGAAGCTCTGCTGTAAGAATGTTGATTTGTTCAGCAGCTCCTTCACTTCCTTCTGCCGGTACCAAACTTTCAAGTGCCGTGTTGATCCCGTTAATTTGATCCAGTAGCACCTGCAGTGACAGTTCATCAATCGGGTCCTTCTTTTCAGGTGCAGCAACCGATTCACCTTTTCCCGTTTCCGTTTCAATATCTTCTATAGGCGTCGTTCCATCATCAATAACCTCCCCCTCGCCAGAGCTGCTTGCAAGATTTCCTCTTTGCACAAGCAAGGTGGACTGAAGGTTATCAAGACCCGCCTCTTCCGATTGTTTAAATTGCTCAATCGAGCTTTGTTGATCTTGGGTGATTTTCGTAATTTGTTCTACTTGTTTGTCTTTCATGCTTGTTGAAAATTGTTCCAATTCATTACTGCTGGAATCGAGTTTCTGCTGCATGATTCCAACATTCTCACTAATGCCTTGATCATTAAGGCTGTATTTCGTATTCATCCCTTGTTGAATCTCTGGTATAGATTGGTTCCCCTCATTCAGCACCTTGTCATATGATTGAACACTCTCCTTGACAAGCTGCTGATTTTGGACTGAAGTCTTCTCAAAAAGGATACTTTGAGCTTTTTGATATTCCTCAAAAGATACTACATCTTGTACAAAGGAAGCCATTTGAGTCTTAGTGTTTCCTATTTCATCCATTGTTTCATTACTCGTTTTCCCTGCATCCTTAGTCTGGGCAAAGACTCCTTCAAGCATGTCTTTATGCTGCTTGATATCGCCAGCTAGGCTTTCCGAGCTTGGAGTATAAAACTCATACATCGTGTTTTGAAAAGCGATTTCTTTAGCAAGGACATTATCGAACTTCTTACGGATGTCCTCGACTGATTGGGAAACATAGCTCCAATACTGTGTTGAAATATGCTTATTCATTTTGCTCTTTGTCTTCTCTAATTCTTTCTGTACCTTTTCCATGTTCTCTGCATTCAAACTAGGTTGTACCTTGTATTTTATCCCCGCCTTAACAGGCTGTTCATCATCGAAGGTATAAATATTCTTTGAAAAATCGGATGGAAAATATATAACTGCATCATACTTTTCATTTGCAAGTCCACTTTCCGCCGTACTTCTATTAACCACAAACCACTCATATTCAGAATCCTTGTCCAATGTAGTAACAAGCTCTGTACCCACGTAAATGGGATTATTGTTAAATTCAGTGCCATTATCTTCATTTACAATGGCGATTTCACGAGAAGCCGTTTCTGTCTTTTTCATTGGATTTTGGCCAATATATGAAAAAAACAAGATTGGCAGCGCTAAGATCACCAGTATTTTACCGATTAATAACATCGGTTTTATTTTTTCAGACACTCTCTTGCACTCTCCTTCTTTCTTCACTTAGTGGAATTTGGATTTTACTCTCCTGGCCATTCAGAACAAAATATCCGTAACCCGGCTGTATTTCTTCTTCTTTTCTGGAATAGGAGAGAGTATACAAGCTTTGGTCCGATTTTTTAAGAAGCAAAACAGCCTGTCTGACTTGTTTCAGTTCGGTTGTCAACGAATCATACCCCTTGGTGAAGTCGTTGGCATTTCCAGCGACAATCAGACTAAACCCGAGATGGCCGTACTGTTTCATCAAACCGCTGATCCTATCCTGAATCCTGCCGTCTATTGTTTGTTGGATCCTTGAAATGCTATCTATGACAAACATGATCGGTGGGAATTCCAGTTGCTTCATCGGTTTCATTTCCAATGCCGCTAGATAGCTTCGTTCACGTTCTTCAAATATTTCAGTGATATGATCGAGCCATTCGGTTATCTGATCTTTTGTTTCCACATAGCTCACCTTCTCCTCCAAAGCATAAGAAGATAGACCACGATCAACTCCGTCAAATAAACCAATTTCCCCAATTGTCTGTGTAAGCAACGATTCCAAGAGCACTTTAAGGACATTCGTTTTCCCTTTACGTGACTGTCCTACGACAAGCAGGAATGGATTGGAATTCAACTCCACGAAAACAGGTGCAACGCTTTCCTCTGAAAGCCCGATTGGAATGGAATCCTTCTTAATGGCTTGTGAGCAGTAACTCTTGAAGCTGTTGGAATCAAGACGTGTCGGTAACATCGGAATTGCCGGCGGTTTGGCCATTTCCTTATATTTAACCTTATGTTCTGCCACGGCTTGTTTCATTTCTTCCAAAACGGCTATATCATCGGCTCCATCGGCTGGTAAATAAACCTGCGTGAGATAGGTTTGGTCCTTTTTCACCAACGCCCTACCAGGCACAGGTTCATTTTCATAAGGGGTTCTCCCCAAAACTGAATATTGTTCCGAACTGTCCATTAAGTAATGGACGACCTTCGTCTTAAGACTATTCATTAACGGCTGGCGAATCGCATTGATTCTCGTTGCCGTTAAAATCATGAATATTCCAAGTGATTGTCCATCACGTGCAAACTGAACGAATTGCGCTTCCTGGTCCTGCATCTCATCCTTCACTAAGTCAAAATTGTCGACCACAATATAAATAATCGGCAATTCATCTTCCACTAATGCATTATAAAGCTTTATATTACTTAGCTCCTTTTCTGAAAAAAGCTGCTTACGCCTTTCCATTTCCGCCTTCATGAATAACATGAATTTTTCAATTTTCCTTAACTCATCGAACCTAAAGTATTCCCCAGTATGAGGCAGCTGACGCATTGGCAGTAAAGCGCTATTCCCGAAATCGAAAATATAATAATGCAGTTCTTCAGGACTGAATTGATCTGCAAAACTAAAGAGAAGTGTCAAAACGGTAGTTGACTTGCCGTATCCGGAAGAACCAAAAACCCCAACATTCCCGTCTTCAATCCAGTTATAGACATAATTTGTCTGGCTCTGAAATTCGGGCTCATCCTTCATTCCCAGGTGGAATTGATTCCTCGTCAGGCTTCTTTCAGTGTTTCTCGATAAACGATTTGAAAGAGGCGGCAGCCATGGGCTTGCCAACTTCATAATCTCCATTTCTTCCTGTGTCGCCACAATTCGATCCGCCACAGCTTCAATTTCACTAATCTTTTCTTTCCTCTTATTAGTTATCTGTTCCGATACATTTGAGATTTGAACCAGACCGAGGTCTGTGACAAGTGCCACTTCATCCTCAGATCCAACCGTATCTTCTAAATATGGTGCACCGCTCCACGCAGACTGGAACAATTCATAAACCTCGTTATTTCCTACCTGCAAATATCCCCGTCCGGTGACAGTGATATTTGCCGCATCGCTATTTTTAAGAATTTCCTTACTATCATTGGCATCCTGCACTTTCAAGGAAATTTTAAAACGGGCATTACTCCAAATCTGATTATCAATTACACCGCCTGGCTTTTGTGTAGCAAGAATTAAATGAACTCCCAAGCTCCGTCCTATTCGAGCCGTACTCACTAATTCGCGAATGAAATCTGGTTCTTCGTTTTTAAGTTCCGCAAACTCATCTGATATCAAAAATAAGTGCGGTAACGGTTCATCCGCTTTGCCTTCTTTGTATAAGTCCGTGTAATCGTTGATATGATTGACTTCGTATCGATCAAACATGCGCTGGCGTTTCTTCAATTCGCTATTGATGGAGGCTAGTGCCCTGGCACTGAAGTTCTTGCTTCCCTCAATATTCGTAATGACTCCCAGCAGATGCGGAATCTGCCTGAATGGCTGTGCCATTCCCCCACCTTTATAATCAATGAGCAAAAAGGCAACTTCATGTGGATGATAATGAACAGCTAATGATAGGATGTAGGTTTGCAGTAATTCACTTTTCCCCGATCCTGTCGTTCCAGCAACCAATCCATGTGGGCCATGCGCCTTTTCATGTAAGTTCAATTCAACCCTATCCGTTTTCCCTTTCAATCCAATGGGAACTGCCAAGGATTTGGAAGACTGATTGGTCCGCCAGTTTTGGCTGATAGGCAGCTCTTCCACTTCACGAGCTTTTAATAATTCCAGAAATGATACCGTTTCTGGTATGGAATTGTTCATGCCTTTTTGATGATCTAGTGAACGCAGCGTTCGTGCATAACGCTCATTCCCTTCTTTTGAATATGCATCAAGTTTAAAAGGAGTATGAACGGCCTTCGTTTGCTGGATGAGAATTTCACCTTCAAGATCATTTATATACTTCACAAGCGTATGGACATTTTCAGTCAAACTTTCTTTTGCATCCGCTGCAAAAATCGTCGAGATACCTAAATCGTCTGTTTTACCTTCTAAATATTCCAATATGACATGCTCCGCAATTAAATTACGATCCGTGACAATAAAAACAAAGTGGGGAGTAAATCTCAATTTCCCTTTGTTTTCATCCAAATCTCTTTCCCTCAATATCTGATAAATCGAAGTCAGTAGCTGGTCACGTGATTGATCATTATATATAAAGCCTTTTGCATAGGCATGCGGCAATTGAAAATGAGGGAGCCATTTCATCCATTCCCATTCTTGGTAATCCTTTTCCGGAAAAATGGCCACAAATCGAACATCATGATAACTATGAAAAAAGGCCAGTTGCCCAATCAGTTGTTGCAGCTCCCGTTTAACAATCGATTCCTTTCCTACCAGGCCCATCGATCCGTTTGATAAATCGATAGATAAAGGAAGATCATCCAGGTTTTTGTATACATCCACAAGTTCCTGTGACTGCTCAAGTAAATCATCAATATCCCGATTGGACATATCGCTACTATTTACCGACACCTGATAGCTTGAGGGTATGGTCGCCGTTCCGATCTTAAAGTGCAGAGCGTCTTCACTATCCAAAGTCCGCTCCCATATACGGTCGCTAATACTATCAGTTAGATGCTTCATCCTTTCAAAGGAAGGGTAATGATAGAACAGCACATTCTTTTGTTTTTCAGACAGCTCTTGCAGTTCTTCCCTCTTCTGCTCTAAATACCTGGTATACACACGTTGACGTTTCTCTTCTCTGAATTTTTGCTTCTTTTTGTCTTTAAAGTATTGTACCGTCGAGGTAACTAAAGTCGTTGTGAACATCACAATCGATATGATGATGAAAATGCCCCGAGGCTGAATGACCGTGATGACCCCCATGACGATTAGCATCATTAAAGGCGGCATAAGGATTAGCCATAACCCTCTATTATTATCTTCCGATTCTTGGCTCGGAAAAGATATCGTCACTTTCTCATCCGGCAATTCGTAGATCATCCTTGGTGTTCGACGAAATTGTGGATAGCTTTTTTTCATTTCAGAGATGGGCTTCTTCATTTTAGATAAGGAAGTTTCATAACTTTCAGCACTATGAATCATCAATAAGTCGCCTTCAATCAACCTCAGCGCCATATTCGGCCAGCAAATCAGATCACCATTTTGAATGGGAACAGCCTTCGTTACCCTTTCACCATTCAGGTAAATCCTGTTTTCCTTTGGCATGAGATGCCACTGCCCTTTATGAAGCACAATGGAAAAGCCATTGCCGGAAACTGGTCCTTCTTTACGGAAAGTTGCACCCACCTTGGTCGATAAAGTGATTTCTTTCAAGTTGCCTATATAATAGAGGCTTTCTTCCAATTCCCCTGCCGTATAAAAAATCTCGACCGTTTCTTCTCCTTCATGAAAGGTGAAGCCTTGGAATGACTTTACATCGCCAAGCTTCTTGTCCTCTCTAAACACCTCATATCCATCAAATCCCTCATGTTTTTCCAGCTTGATAGGACCATGTTCAAAGGGAATGGAATAAACGGTGATCGTATCCTGTTTTGATGGCCCAATCGTAATTGGACCGTTATGATTATCCTTGATCGTATAGGATTGGTAGGTCCCCTTAGAATAAATCCATAATAAACTCATTAAATCTCACCTCCGCAAAAGGCCCATTGCTCACTCTTTGCTTTTCTCTTTTTCTTCAGATGATTTTTTTGAGGAATCCTTACTTTCTTCTTTTCCCCCAGAAGCAGGTTCGTTTTCCACTTCTTCTTTTACAGCAGGTTTTGCTTCCGCTGCGCCTTTATCCTCTATATTCGACTCTGTTGCAGCAGGGTTCTGATCTTGCTGTTCTTCCATTTGCTTTTTCAATTCCTTTAATTCCTTTTCATATTGGGACAGCTCAGTATCGATTTCTTTAATTTGCGTTTCCTTTTCTTCCCCTGAAAGGTTATCGTCTAACTTAATCTGTTCTTTCTGATTTAACAGACCATATGTAATCAATTCGCGATCCTCCATGATTCTCGCCAAATCGATCGCGTCCTCGTTCATGCCCCTGCCTATATAAATCCAATATAGAAGGTACTGACTATCGGTCTGCAAAGTGATGGCATTTTCTACATTCTTCTTCGGGACACCCTCCAACGGCTCATAAGTGACATAAGATCTTGCCAGTTCATATTGAACGACATACGGCATCTTTTTTGGATCGTAGTTTTCCAAACGGTCAATGACTTCACTATATTTTTGTTTTAAGAAGCTTTCACCGCTCTCTACATAGGCATCCTGTCTTGGGTGGGAGAAGAATAGTGTGTAAATCGTAAACCACAGCAGTGGTACTAGAACGATCACCGTTCCCCAAAGTGTATAACGGCCCGTTTTCCATTTCTTTTCAGGGATATGCACAAAAGCTTTTTCTTCCTTCTCTAAAGCATCTATCCGATCTTGAATGACCGTGGAAAGTTCATCCCAAGTCCCCGATGCCAATATACTTTGTGATTCGTTCGATAGTTTTAGTGTTTTATGGTAAAGCAGATACTCTTCGAATGTATACTGCCCATCCACAAGCGCCGAAATGGTTGCCTTCGTTTCTTTAAATAGCTCATCTTGATTATGCTCATAAGGAGGCAAACTGTCTTTTACGCCATAATGCAGGAAATATGGGGCCAAGCTTGAATCAAAAACGATATTTTCTGGACAGACGACTAGTTGCAGGCGACTCAACTCATGATTCCTGATTTTCTTCAAGATTTGATAAGACGATAACCATCGACCCAATAGATTTTTATCTTTAGCTTTGGAAAAAACAAAAAAAGAGGCTGGTGGATTAACTCTGATCTGCACCTCGTCCTCTGTCACTTCTATATTTTTCTGGAGAGCATCATCCGCTTCATGAATAAGCTGTAATTCCAATGGGTCTTGCATCGATAGTTTTGCCCGTTGGAAAACGAACAATTGCCCATTATCATCCTTCTTCATTGCAGCTTCTGTTTTTTTCTCCAGATATGAGGATTTTTTCTCATCCATTTTATGTACTCCTTTACCCCTGCTAAAGGGCTTTAGACTTTTTTACTATAAAGAGTCCACACTTAATCCATTAGAGGATCTCAAGGCGGTCCCCCGTCGTAATTCCGCTATCAAGCAGGGTTTCATAACCTGAACATACGAACTCTTTATTCTGGACCCGCACCCAATAGCCTTCTTTAGGTGCATTGGCAATATCCTTTACCTGCCATATTATCTCCACAACCTTCTTGATGGAGCGGTAATTCGACACTTGCAAATCAAATACTTCCCCTGTATACCTGTTTAAATCGATCGTTAGTTGAATATATATGGAAGCCACCTCTTTTAAAGCAAAAAAGCACCACGTCTTCATAAAGAGTCGCGGTGCTTTTTCCTAGAAATTTCTTTATCTCTTTGACCTAATGATTATCCGCGAATTTGACTAGCAATCTGATTATCTGTGTCTTCAAGGATTTGAGCTGATTTATTCAATTGTTGAGAAACTTCATTCAACAAGCGAGCCATATCCATGAATGAAGGCTTTAATTCTTCGTATTGACCTACGAAAGCCTCACTGGAAGAACCTTCCCAGATACCAGTTAAATGATCTCTCATTCTATCTAAACGACCAATCATATCCGTTACTTGTTGGCTCTCATTGTCATATTGTCTAGCTACATCTTTCAGTTCCGAAGGTGTTACGCGAATTTGTGACATAGAAAAAATCCTCCTTTTATCTTATATAATACATTTTAATAGAACCATACATTTTCTGCCATATAAATAAGTGCAAAGTCGAAAAATGGTAAATTATGATTATGCAAAAAAACCTAAATATGGCATTACGAAAGTCTATGTACCTGTTTTTCCAAATCTTTAAACCCATTTTTTAATTATTTTTTTATATTTTACTTTTTTATGGTAAAAAAAGTTCCTTATACCCAATATTCCTTAACCATTATGCAATAATATGGTTTTCACCATAATAATAGTGACTTTAGACTTTCTTTTCTAGGAAATTAATCAAACGTTTGATTAAAGTCTGAAATTAAATCGTTTCCATACTGATCGTAAAAAAGGTCCTCCGTTCATTCGGATGTCTTTTTTTTGAACAAAATATATTGTGGCCTGACTCCGCTTTTTTCGGCCTCCTACTTACTTCAAATACAGCAGAATACGACATATAGCGAGAATCAATTTATTCAACAGAAACAGGCATCTCTTCCCAAAGGTTTTTGGAAAAGTGATAGCCTTTATACCTAATACATGATTTCAATTACGTTGCCTAGTCAATGAAAGTCCTTATCAAATGATCAAGTCCTCATATAACCCGTTCCAAGAAATGTTTCACAAACCGATCACTTTCCACATTCGTACAGACGCGGATTCTAGGTTCGCCACCCTTTTGACCGATTGTCCTGCCTGTTTCTTCACCTTCGGTCACCACCTTGACGTTCATCCATTCTGTACTCACAAAACTGGAATCAATCGCAACCCCTACAGCCAGCGGATCGTGTAGGGCACAACCGCCTAAACCAGGATGAGAGTTTTCATATGCTTTCATATAATAATCGGTCATTTCCGCTAAAAATTTGGCGCTTTCCTTACCAGTGGCACGCCAATCATCAAGCTTCGATTTCAGTAGGTATGTTTGCAGTGTCACATCAAGCCCCACTAAGGTGATTGGCAGCCCTGAAGCAAATACCTGATCAGCTGCCTCAGGATCTGATATTATGTTCGCTTCAGCATAGGGCGTTACATTTCCTGGTACGTTTACGGCACCGCCCATAATAACGACCTCTTTTACCAAGGACATGATCGTTGGGGCTTTTTTAATCGCCAATGCGATGTTAGTCAGTGGACCAACTGCAATAATCGTAATTTCATGCGGTCGGCTCTTCACTTGATCGATAATGAAATCTACTGCATTTCCTTGTGAAGCTTTGATACTCGGTTCAAACTGAAGGGTATTTCCTAACCCGTCTTCCCCATGAACATGCTTGGGATATTTCTTCTTCCTTCCGCGCACCAAAGTTTGGTCAGCACCTTCAAAAACCGGAATGCGCCTATTTAATTTCTCCAAAACGGCAAGTGTATTGCGGGTCGATTCAACAACGGGCACGTTACCAAAGCAAGTGGTGAATCCGAGCACTTCCAATTCTTGAGAATTTAAAGCATACGCCATCGCCATGGCATCATCAATCCCAGTATCAACATCAAATATGATTGGCTTCAATATTTCCACACCTTCCAAAATCACTTTTCGAGAGCTCTTTCAATGCCTCTCTTTTCTCTTTCTTATGTATCAAGAAACACTGTTTTCCAACTGAATTTTAACATTCAACGATAGGCAGTTCCACAGAAAGTTAGGAATACTCATAATTTGCAAACAAATGACAATGCCCGCGGGTTCTTGCATCTGCCAGTAAAAATAGTTGACCGCTCATAAATATCAATGATATAAAAAGTGGAAAGAAGAAGTTGTATCTTAGTAGTGACCTATTTCCTTTTCAACTTGTTCAATGCTATTACGTCTACTCCATAGGTAGTTATGAATACATGCGGTACGAATTTATCATATCCAAGGTGGAAAAAGGATGAAAATGTTTAAGTTGATTGAAGATGATCCTTCTGCGTATAAGAAGGGAACAAAGTTCTTTTTAATATCACATTCAGAATTCATTGGTGTGAAAAGTTATGTATTATTGGCTGAAGATTTGAAAGGAAAGATCGAAGTAACGGAAGAGGAATTGAGGAGTAAGTTCGTTTCCATACATTGAATTTCAGTATTTATAAACCCCAGCGGCCCATTAAAAATAAAAAAAAGAGGGAATTTCATTTCTGAAATCCCCTCGTTTTTCTTATTTTAAGTCTTCAATCGAATCAATATCGACGTAATCCGGTACGACCAGACCAAGCTTTGTTCCTTTTAAGTTTGGTCCAAGGTCAACCATGTCAGCTTTATACTTATTATAGTATTCAAGATGTGTTCCCGGGAGCCATGCAGCCACCATTGCGTCCGCACTTCCGTTTGCAACGCCGGCAAACATTGGTCCGACTTCAACTTGACTTAATGTTACGTCATAACCATTTTGCTCCAGAACCTTGCCAATCACATTTGTGCTGGCAATTTCAGTGTCCCATGCAACATAAACCAGTTTGATTTTTTCACCATTTCCTGATTCAGCACCTTTGGTCCATTCGGATACTTTGTCTTGATTTTCCTTTATCCATTTTTCTGCTGCTTCTGAAGGAGACATACCTTCAGTAACTTTGACCATTACATCTTCCATATCTTTAGTATCCCAGAAGAATTGATCAAGAATTTTATAAGCGCCGGGGGCATCTTGCTCGAGGCCTTTTCTGGCAATCGAATTAATATTTTCAGCCTTGCCGAAGGATTCATTCGGGTCTTCGAGATATTTCAAGTCATATTTCGAGAACATCCAATGCGGTGACCATCCTGTAACGACGATTGGTTCTTTTTTATCAATTGCTTTTTTCAATTCTGCAACCATCGCTGCCGATGACCCTTCAACCACGTTCCAATCATCCAGCTTATAATCATCTATAGCCGTTTTAGTCAACTTCATTATTCCTGCTCCAGGTTCAATTCCGATGATTTCATAATTGGCTTTGGCAGCAAGACTGTTTTCATCCCCGTTCACAGCTTTTTCTTTTGTAAAAATACCGAATAATGCTGTACCTACAACGAGTAAAGCCAATATTATAAAAATGATTTTCCTGCTAACGAGATTTTCGTAAGCTGGTTTACGAAGATTTTGCGTGATACGATCGAGAATGATTGCAATGATTACGATGGATAATCCTGCTTCAAATCCTTGTCCCACATTAATTTGGCTGACAGCCCTGTAGACATCCGCCCCAAGTCCGGGTGCTCCCACCAATGAGGCTGTAACAACCATGGATAGTGCGAGCATGATACTTTGGTTGACTCCTGCCATAATCGTTGGAGTAGCCAATGGTATTTGTACCTTGAATAGCTTTTGGCTGCTGGTTGAACCAAAAGCATCCGATGCCTCGATCAAATCATTAGGCACTTCCTGAATCCCAAGATTGGTCATTCGGATTGTCGGTGCGATAGCGAAAATGAATGACGCAATAATCCCCGGTACTACCCCTATTCCAAAGAATAAAATCGAAGGAATCAAATAAACGAATGCGGGCATAGTTTGCATGAAATCCAAGATCGGGGTAACGATCTTACGCACCGTGTTATTTTGGGCACACCATATTCCGATCGGTATCCCGATCACTATCGTTAAGGCTCCTGACAATATAACGATTGCCAGTGTTTGGATGCTTGATTCCCAATAACCCAGATTATCAATCAATAGTAAGCTGATGAATGTAAATATTCCCAATGGCCATCTACTTGTATAGGCAACCAGAAGGGTCAGGACTATAATTAAAACGATCGAAGGTCCTGCACTCATTACATCGACCAAGATATTCAATAGACCCTCGATCACATTTGTTATAAATGTAAATAATCCAGCAAATACAATAGTTATCCAATCCACTAAAGAATCGACCCATGCTCCTAGTGGGATTTTCGGCATATTCATTGAATTATTCACTCTCCATTTCATTCAAGGAATCTTTATTTCCTGCCAAAGCACCGATAACGGCACCGCGAAGAAGAATTCCTTTAATTCTTTTCTGATCATCGATGACTGATATTGGCAAGCTTGAAGTCGCCATCACATCCATGAGGTTTCCAAGTAATTCATCCTCTTTTACAGTTGGGATATCGGTTGACATCACTTCAGAGATCGATTGGTTATTGCTCATTGCCTGACGAGCCTGTTCAGCAGTCACGGCCCCCAATAACTTCTGCTTTCTATCCACAACAAAAATGCTGGAATACCCTTGTTTGCGCATGATTTCCAAGGCAACCCTCGGACCTCTGTCCACCGCGATCTTCTCTGGGCGTATCATCACATGAGATGCTGTCAATACTTTTGATAGATCAACATCTTCCACAAACTTCTCGACGAATTCATTGGCTGGATTCATCATGATTTGTTCAGGGGTTCCCAATTGTATTACACTTCCATCTTTCATTAGGGCAATTCTATCCCCGATTCTTAATGCTTCATCAAGATCATGGGTAATGAAAATGATCGTTTTTTTGTACTGATCTTGGATTTGAATCAGTTCATCCTGCATATCCTTACGAATCAATGGATCAAGGGCACTGAAGGCTTCATCCATCAATAGGATATCCGTATCACTTGCGAGTGCGCGGGCTAACCCAACCCTTTGCTGCATTCCACCGCTAAGCTGTGATGGCAGCTGATTTTCGTAGCCTTTCAATCCAACGGCCTCAAGAGCCTTCATCGCATTTTCATGACGTTTTGCTGGATCCACTTTTTGAATTTCGAGCCCAAATTCAGCGTTTTCCAATATCGTTTTATGCGGAAATAAAGCAAAGTTCTGAAATACCATGCTTATTTTCTTTTGTCTGACTTCCCTTAACCTGGCAGCGTTCATCTTCACGATATCTTCATCATCAATTAAGATTTCACCCAAAGTGGGATCGATCAAACGATTGAACATGCGGATCAAAGTGGATTTCCCGCTTCCTGATAGGCCCATGATGACAAAAATCTCGCCGGGATAAATCTCGAAATTAACATTATTCACTCCGACCGTTTGTCCCGTTTCTTTCAATATTTCTTTTTTCGATTTGCCTTGCTTCAATAAGTCTGTTGCTGCTTTTGGAGATTTGCCAAAAATTTTCGAGACATTTCTGACTTCTACATACGGCTTCATCAAGTCACCTCATTCTAATAGTTGCCCATATGATATTCAGTTTTGCTGAATTCCCCCATTTTATGCGAGTGATGATTATTAATGCACAAGTATCTTTAAATAACCGAAATTAACAAAGCTATTCTACCCCATTACTTTTTCTTCAAAAAAAAGCGGAAGTGACACTTATTCAGTGGCTCAGGGCATAACGTGCATAAAAAATAATCTATATTTATTATTCCCAAGAAGTAATTCTTTACTTGGATTATATTATGTGTGATAAATTGAGCATTTCAAGTAGGAAAAAAGAGGTGCAATCACAACTGAGGAAACTAGCAGGCACAACATATACCAACTGTAATATAAACGATTTCCACTTAGAGTTTTGTCCAGATGGTGGACTTACGACTACCCTCTAAAGTACTTCATTTCCTTAACCAGGTGGAATGATACTTGCAGTGCAGTATAACACCAAAACGCATAGAAATATGATTATGGGATTCCCAATGTGTCTAATTTGAGCTTTGCAGGGAAAAGAGGTGCAATACAACTGAGGAAACTAACAGGCACAGCATATACCAACTGAAATATAATGGTTTTTTATTTTAGAGTTTTGTTCAGTCCAACCACACTGACTGAACCTGTATCCCTAAAGTACTTCATTACCTTAACAAAGAATGAATATAAGTTCAAATGATGTGGGACGGAATTCTTGCCTAAAAAGCCCATTTACGCCATCGATTCTAAAGGTTCCCGAAGACTCTAAAAACGTTGATATACCAACACTTTGGCTTCCTATAATCATAAACGCCCATCATCCGCCACAAATTTTTTTGATTTTTTTTAAATACCTAAATGATCCAAAAAAAGGGAAAAGCGATTTTTAGTCCTAAATAACGGGTAAATTTAAGCGGTTCCGGATCTGGCAAAATTGGAATTTCATACTTTTTTTATTGGTTATGTTTTATGCAGACATACATGAAAATATGTCACATTTACAGAAAAAAACCTTGAAACAACTATTTCATTTCAAGGTTAATGTTTATTATCGATACATCCTAATTGGCATTCCTATGTTCATCAAAATCAATTTGGCATTCCTCTAGCGGAATTACTTTTGTTTTCTTAATGAACTTATAACCTAGCCACATTACCAGAAAGAATGGGATGCCAAGATAGGCAGCGAACACACCAGCCCAGTTAATGTCATCGCCAATAAAGGCCTGATAGTTTTGCGCCAATAAAACGAAAAAACAAAGAGCAAAGGAAAATATCGGTCCGAAAGGAAACCACTTTGACTTATAGGGAAGATCGTCCAGTGAATACCCTTGAGCAATATAAGCTTTTCTAAATCTGTAATGGCTTGCCGCTATACCCAGCCAAAATATAAATCCAGTGACTCCAACCGCATTCATAAGCCAAATATAAATAACTCCATCACCAAAAATGGAAGCAAAAAAGGCCAACATCCCTACAAGTGAAGTGATAACCAGTCCCCAAATGGGAACGCCGCGCTTGTTAAGCTTCCCAAAAATACGCGGTGCCAGCCCTTCGTTTGCCATTGAGTACAACATTCGGCTTGTCACGTAAAGACTTGAATTACCAGCGGATAATACAGCCGTCAAAATGATGGCGTTCATCACGGATGCAGCAAATGCCAGTCCCACTTTTTCAAACACCATCGTAAACGGGCTAACCATGATCGTGTGTCCCTGTAGACTGCCATTCGTATAAGGAACGATCAATCCAATTACAAGTATGGCTAGGATGTAAAAAAGGAAGATTCTCCAAAAGATACTGCGAACTGCACGAGGTACATTTTTTGCCGGGTTTTCACTTTCACCCGCTGCCACACCGACTATTTCAGTACCTTGAAAAGAAAATCCAGCAGCAATGAAAATACCCAATGTTGCCAAAAAACCACCGGCAAACGGAGCGTCACCAACTGTGAAGTTTTTAAAGCCGATTGCCTCTCCGTTCATGATCCCAAATATCATCAATATTCCGACAACGATAAAAATGATGATGGTTGCCACTTTAATGAGGGAAAACCAATATTCCCCTTCTCCATACCCTTTAACAGATACGTAATTCAATAAGAATATCAATACTAAAAACAAAGAACTCCATAAAAATGACGGACTGTTCGGAAACCAAAACTTCATTACCATCGTTGCGGCAGATAGTTCCGCGGCAAGAGTCATCGCCCAAGTGAACCAATAGTTCCAACCAAGCGCAAACCCTAATGCCGGGTCGATGAAGCGCGTAGCATAGGTACTGAAAGCTCCGCTGACTGGCATGAATGAGGCCAGTTCTCCGAGGCTTGTCATAATAAAATAAACCATTATACCAATTACGGCGTAAGCGACCAAAGCACCGCCAGGCCCTGCAGAGTGAATGGCCGGTCCGCTTCCGAGAAACAGCCCTGTTCCAATTGCACCGCCCAGCGAAATCATCGTAAGATGGCGCGCTTTTAGCTTTCTTTGTAAAGTATTTGATGGCTGGTTTTGTTCATTTATGACAGGTGGTTGCAATTGCCGATTTTCCAAATTAGATTCCCCTCCAAAAATGCATATTTAATCTAGCACGAATAGGTAAAGTCGATCATTCCATCAATAGTCGTTTCCTGTATTTATTACTATTTCTAGGTCATATTCTCTAATGCTGAGACCGTTTTTGGATTCTGGGATCTATGTAGCATTTACATAAAGATGCTAGGCTTAAAAACCCATGTCAAAGGTCTATAAGCCTATTTTAAGATTCGGATATTCCGCACTTCCTATTATGCGGTAGGTAAACTCCTATGAATGAATGAATTCCAATCGATTTGATTTAACCAGCTTGCCGTAGCTTCAATATCTTTTGAAAAGATACGATCTTGTGTAATGCTTGGAATGAGCTTTCTTGCTTCCGTATAAAACTCTTTTGTAAACGGAGCCATCAATTCTATTCCACGGTATTCCACCGCTTGTAAGGCACAAATGAGCTCAATCGCCAAAACGCGGCGAACGTTTTGAATGATTTGATGTGCGTGTCGGGACCCAATCGTTCCCATGCTTACATGATCTTCCTGGTTCGCTGAAGATGGAATGGAATCAACACTTGCAGGATGTGCGAGTGTTTTATTCTCAGAGACGAGTGAAGCTGCACAATATTGCATGATCATCGCTCCCGACTGCAAGCCAGGTGACGGACTTAAGAATGGCGGTAAATCATTCAGCTGAGGATTGACGAGTCGCTCAATGCGGCGCTCTGAAATGTTCGCAAGCTCGGCAACAGCGATTTTCATGAAGTCCATCGCAAATGCAATCGGCTGGCCATGGAAGTTACCCCCTGAAATAACCTTTTCCCCATCGTCAAAAATAAGCGGATTATCCGTCGCAGCATTCATTTCGATCTCCAATTTCTCTTTTACATAATCAAGAGTTTGCCATGATGCACCATGCACTTGCGGGATGCAGCGGAGCGAATAAGCATCCTGTACCCGCAGTTCTCCTTGCTTGGTGATGAGCTGGCTGCCGCTGATCATGCGACGAATCCGTTCCGCGACCTCTGTTTGCTGGCGGTAACCGCGTGCTAGATGAACATCCTGATCAAAGGCATCTTCAATGCCGCGTAATCCTTCTAAAGTCAGTGAAGCAATCGCTTCAGTTTGATGGGCCAGCTGTTCAGCTTCAATGTAATTTACGAGGCCCATCCCCGTCATGGCCTGTGTTCCGTTAATTAATGCAAGACCTTCTTTTGCTTTAAGTGTCACTGGAAGAATGCCTTCCTTCGATAAAGCTACGATGGCCTCCATTCGCTCTCCTTTATAAAACACTTCCCCTTCTCCCATCAATACTAGCGCCAAATGGGAAAGCGGCGCCAAGTCCCCACTTGCCCCAAGAGAACCTTGCTGAGGGATGACCGGGTGGATATGAGCATTCAAAAGATCGATCAAACGTTCAATGACAACAGGACGGACACCGGAAAACCCTTTTAATAGTGCATTGGCACGGAGAAGGACCATTGCTCTCGAAACCACCTCAGGAAACGGCTCCCCGACTCCGCATGCATGAGAATGAATCAAATTCCACTGTAGCTGCTCTGCGTCCTCTGCATCAATCAAAACATCGCTGAACTTTCCAAAACCTGTTGTGATACCATAGATGACCTTCTTTTGTTTCACGATATTTTCAACCGCTTCCCGGCTTTTCTCAACTTTCTTAACACTCTCAGCAGAAGCCGTGACAAATGCCTCCCCATACAATACTTTTTTCGCTTCTTCAATCGTTAAAGTTTGGCCCGTTAACATAATCATTTCCTACACCCCTATTCTTTTTTTAAACAAACAAAAGGAGGCCATATTGACAGACTTATCCAGTCTTTCAATACAGCCCCCTAATTTACTAAATAACTATAGGCTTTTAATTATTTAAATGTGGTTAATTCCCAAGCCAACGGCTTCATGTTCAAATCCCCGAACCGGTGCTCCAATCGTTCCATACACGGCGACTGCAATCCATTCACCTTCGTCCCCGCTTTTAAACGGCCTACCCCGAACGATTGCAAACCGAAGGCCTGCAGTCCTCAAAAGACCGCCAAGCTCGACTTGGCCTCGTGTCACGCCTTGGAGTGCTTCGATGATCGCATGATACAGCGCATGCATTTCACGATACATATCGGGATTGACTAATCCAAGTCTTTTCGCTGATGTCTCAATGGCCGCAACTATTTTCTGCAGCTCCATTGAACCGACTTTACCTTTTCCATAAAGCCAATCCATCCGCTTTAGATCATTCGTCAATATGACTTCTTCCTCTTCGTCCGCAAACGCGTACATGATTGCATGGCGCCCGATTCTTCTGTCGAATTCCTTTGTCATGCAGGTACCTCTTTTACAATTTTCTAAATACACTAATAACTAAATATCATTGTAAGCGGATACAAGCTATTCGGTCAACATATTTTTTAAAATATTTCTTTTTGGGGATGATTTATAACACTCCAATCCTGCTTTCTACCGTAAAGCCCTCATTAATATCCTTTAAAAATCACCCATAATGCAAAAAAGCCCATTCTCATAAACGTCCTGGAAAATGGGCTTTTTTCTGAAATTTTTCTATACTTCTCCGTATATATTAAATGTTTTTCACGAGTAAATAGATAAAATACGGCGCTCCTAAAATCGAAACGATAATCCCCACTGGCAATTCCATTGGGGCCATGATGACTCTTCCTAAAGTATCGGCAGATAACAGCAATAATGAACCTAAGATTGCAGTCAGTGGAAGTAGTTTTGCATGTCTCGCCCCCACTAATCTCCTGGCTATATGCGGTGCAATCAGGCCTAAAAACGTAATGCCTCCGCCCACCGAAACGCATACACCTGCCAATGCGACTGAAATCAGCAGTAAAAGCCTGCGTTCCTTTTCTATCTGCACACCAACTCCAATGGCAATCGAGTCACCTAAGCGCAAAACATCCAATACTTTGGATTTATAAATCGCTAAAGGTATCAATAAGACCAACCACGGTAATAACGCCCATACAAAAGTCCAATTTGTCCCCCAGATCGTCCCGGATAACCAGATTAATGCCTTCATGAAATTGTTCGGTTCCATTTTCATCTGGAAGATGACCAGACCTGCACCGAATGCTGCATTAATTCCTATGCCTACCAATAATAGTCTCGCAGGCGTCACCTGCCCTTTCCCGACACAAATGGGAGGTCTTTCACTTTATGGAGATATACAATTATTCATTCGTTTCCAATGCTTCATAAATCGCAGTTACAACACTTCCATAGCTTCCTGTTTTGAAGAGGTCTCCGAAAAACTGATTGGAATTGGCTACAGGGTTAACGAGCGGAGAGTGCTTTTTATTTGTAAGTAAAACAATCCCTAAATCTATTTCGGGATCAATGATCGTGACTGTCCCAGTCCATCCAGTATGACCGTAAGCACTGTCGCTCGCATAAGGACTGAACATCCACTCCATGCTAGCATCGCCATTTCGTCTCCATCCAAGTCCATAGGTAGGATTCATCTCGGAAGGCGCCACGAATTCATCAATGGTTCCTTGATCAAACAACTTATGTTTACCGTATCCCCCGCCATTCAGCATAACCTGCAGAAGGACAGCCATATCTTTCGTATTGGAGAAAAGACCGGCATGCCCTGAAACGCCTCCCATCGAATAAAAGGCTTTTTCATCATGTACTTCCCCTTGAAGTGTGTATGTGCGAATGTTAGGGAAATCTATCACGCCATCCCGGGTGTTACCAAGCAATTCCGTTGCAGCAAAATCCTTTGGTTTAAAGCCCTTTTGAAGAGGATTGAACTTTGTATTTTTCAACCCAAGCGGCTTGTACAATTCATTTTCAACATAGCTGTCAAGCTGCTGACCCGTTATTTCTTCAACAATGGCGCCAAGCAGCATATAATCGACATCACTGTATACATTCTGTGTTCCAGGTACATATGTGAGCGGTGTTTTGGAAATGAACTCGATGGTCTTATCCCGTTCCTGGGAATAAAGTTCTTTAGAAACCTTTGGATTATGGTATTGCGGATCAGGTCTAAACCCTGCAGTATGATGAAGAACATCAATAATCCTCAGATTGTCCTTTCCTTTGATCACATCTTCCTCCGTGTCTTTGAATTCGGGTATGTATTGCTGAACTCTTGCCTGGATATTCAGCTTGCCTTCACTTACTAATTTCTGAATAGCAAAATTGGTTGCATACATCTTAGTGTTTGAAGCAAGGTCAAATAACGTGTCAGTTTCCATTTTCTGAAACTTCTTAAGAGGTGTATGTTCATTATATTTCTGTTTGTACCCGTAGCTTTCATTTTTAACGATCTTCCCGTCCTTTATGACAATCAGGGCAGCACCAGGGAAACCGGCAGCCACTTCCATTTCAATAAGCTGATCCACCTTTTCCAGCTTTTCAGACGAAAAGCCCGCTTCTTCTGGATTTTTTGCTTTCTTTAATATTGGATACTGACTGGCGGCTTCCTTATTTAGATTTTCATTAGCAAAAGACACGGATGGCGCTAGTAGGGAAAGTGCCAGAATTGAACTTAGTGTGAAGCTTGTCCATATATTCATCATTTTCCACCCCTTTGAAATCGCACTTTAGAAAATAAGGAACAACTTTACCTTTTGACCAATACCGATAGATAATATTCTCATTCATTCCATTCATTTTCCACCGGGCTTCACAATCCTATAAAGCGCTAATCGTGTATCCTTTTCCGTCCCTGGTTGTGATTAGATATCTAATTATCAAGTTGATAAATGTGAATATTTCCCAAAAGTGGATAATACTTAACAATAATTCTCAATTTTCAGTATATATGATTTCGAAAATCATTTCAATTTGTTATTTATATTTTTAAAATTACATTTCAATATCTTGAGCATAAGTCTTCTCCATTTCAAAGAGGAAAAGCCAATTATAAAAATAATTCCCTCATTTCATCGTTAATTAAGATACCCAGTAAAAGCACCGATAAAAAAACACCCTCTATTTTTTTCTTTCTAAAGCCTCACTAAACATCTCAATCAATTGTTCACGATTCATGTTTATTAAATCTCACTATAATCATTCGGATAAGTCCCAGATATCGATTTCTCTCCTTTCTCTCCTCTACTATATTCAAAATCACTTTTTCCACATAGCTATTGCGAAGTATAAATTGATGCAAATACGCTAGTGGCTTTTAACTTCATTGCATAAGAAACGAAGAAGATATTAATACTATTTGAGAAATAAAGGAATTTTACATAATTCTGCTGCTATCTGAGGCAAGTATAGGGTGATGAAAATGTGGAAAACGATTGTTTCCTACCTTCCAGAATGGCAGGTTTTTATACAAGCTTTTATTGTGTTTTTTATACCGTATTCAATCAGCAAATTGTTTAATTGGCTTCGTACCTCAAAGGGTGAGTGATGATAATGAAAGAGTGGATATCAAAGATTAGTAAAAAAGGAAAAGGTAATGATAAAGACAAACAAGAAGCATATACCTCCCAGGATACAACGTGTCAGTTTACAGATAATATTAATTTTAATCTTGATTGTGTTAAACAAGAAATCGGTCATAATTGGGATGTCCATTTTCGAGAATTTAATCTAGGGCGTACCGGTATTCGGTCAGTTATCATTTTTGCGGATGGACTATCGGATAAAGATCTCATTGATAAGCATATTATGCCTTCATTGATGGTTGATTTTTCAGCAGAATATAACCAGGACCTTCCCTACCTCAAAGGAAGCATTTCAAAAGAATTTATAAAAAATGAAGTGTTATCCATTAGTGAAATAGAAGCAGTTCGTTCCATTAAAGAATTAGCAGCTAAAGTACTCACAGGTTCTACCGCTCTTTTAATTGATGGATCATTGGATGCGCTGATCCTTGGAACTACAAAACTTAAAACAAGGACGATTGAAGAACCGGTATCAGAGGCATTAGTCAGAGGCCCACGGGTCGGTTTCACTGAATCATTGAGCGATAATACATCTTTTTTAAGGGGTAGTGGTGAAATTGAGAATTTATCATTAATAAAATTCCAAGTAGGAAAGCGTTCAAAAAAAGACTTGGTTGTCGCTTACATAAAAGATATTGTTGATCCCGAATTAGTTCAAGAGGTAGAAAACCGAATTAAGAAAATAGATATTGATAATGTTCCTGAATCAGGTTATGTAGAGCAACTTATCGAAGATAATTACCTTAGTCCTTTTCCGCAAGTACAGAATACAGAGCGTCCAGATCGCGTGATCGCTGCTTTAATGGAAGGTCGAGTGGCCATCTTATTAGATGGGACGCCCTTCGCTTTGATCGTTCCAGTAACATTAAGCATGATGTTACAATCACCGGAGGATTATTATGAAAGGTGGATTCCTGGTACATTCATCCGTATGCTTCGTTACATCGCGGCTATTCTGGCTCTTTTTACACCGTCTTTGTATATTGCTTTCATCTCATTTCATTCAGGGTTGATTCCGACCAAACTGGCCATCTCCATTATCGGAACCAGGTCCGGGGTTCCGTTTCCGGCACTTATCGAAGCTTTATTCATGGAAATATCCATCGAGATATTAAGGGAAGCAGGACTGCGCTTACCTAAGCCAATCGGTCCCGCAATGGGCATTGTCGGCGGTTTAATCATTGGGGAAGCTGCTGTACAGGCAGGGATTGTTAGCCCTGTTTTGGTGATTGTAGTAGCGTTAACTGCTATTTCATCATTTTCTATTCCGCACTATAGTATTGGGATTACATTACGGATTTTGCGTTTTCCAGCTATGATTTGTGCTGCCACATTTGGATTGTATGGGGTCATTCTCTTTTTTCTTTTAATGACCAGTCATTTAGTGAAATTAAAAAGCTTTGGTGTGCCTTATTTGAGTCCAGCCGTTCCTTATCGCTTAAGTGAGTGGAAAGACCTGATGGTTCGCATGCCACTTATGATGATGAAAAGCCGTCCAAAGATGTTGCATACAAAAAACCCCATGCGTAAAGGATAATCTATTGGTGAAAGGGTGGTTAAAGAATGATTCTCAGTCCGAAAGACAAAATCACAACTCCTCAAGCAGCTGTCATTGTCATCAACTTCATACTCGGCACAGGATTACTCACCCTACCCAGATCAGCTACAGAGAAGGTACATACACCAGATGTATGGATAAGCGTTATTTTTGGCGGAGTTATCGCGATAATCGCGGGGGTGATCATGGTCAAATTAAGCCAACAGTTTCCCGAAAAAACCTTTTATCAATACATCAATGATATTGTTGGAAAATGGGTGGGTAGGTTACTCAGTTTGGTTGTAATCTGCTATTTTCTTATGACTTCCGGGTTTCAGCTCCGTTCAATGGCGGAGGTAGTAAGGTATTTACTTCTTGAAGGTACCCCTACTTGGGCAATTACCATGATTTTCATGTGGGTAGGTCTTTATCTCATCATCGGTGGCATTAACCCGATCGCCCGTCTTTTTGAGATTATATTACCTTTGACAGTTATCCTTTTTTTGGCTGTTACCTTTATGAGCTTTAAAATATTTGAGATCGATAATCTGCGTCCTGTATTAGGAGACGGAGTCATCCCTGTACTAAAAGGAGTAAAAACAACCGCTCTCGCTTTTTCAGGGCCTGAAATCATGCTACTGCTTGTTCCGTTTATGAATCAGCCAAAAAAAGCAGTAAAAGCCCTGCTTGTAGGAGTTTCCATTCCATTGATTTTTTATGTAATAACGGTCGTAATGGTTATCGGGGCATTATCTGTTGATGGAGTGGTCCTGAGAACATGGCCGACACTTGATCTTATACGGAGTTTTGAAATCTCCGGTTTGATCTTTGAACGGTTTGAATCTTTATTGCTCGGGGTTTGGATCATGCAAATATTCGCCACATTTACCATAACCTACTTTGCAGCCGCTTTAGGGCTGGCTCAACTTACGAAAAAGAGCATTCACCCATTTATGTTTGGCTTGCTCCCAATTCTCTACATCATTGCCATGATACCGAGAAATATCAATGACCTATTTAAACAAGGAGATTTCGTCGGCAATATCGCCTTGTTATTATTTGGTTTACTCCCGCTTCTCCTGCTTATCATCTCAAGAATTAAGGGAGGGAAATATGAAACAATCACATAGCAATATACGCCCCCTCTTCATTTCCCTCTTCGTTCTTTTGTTCTTATTCCTTACAGGATGTTGGAGCAGTCATGAAATCGAAGAGCAAAGTTTAGGTATAGGTTTGGCATTCGATAAAGGCAAGCAGTCCTCCATCGAGAAAAAGTTAAACGAACAAGGGGATGGTTATTCAAAAAAGGACCTGATTACTGGAACCTATCAATTTATCACTCCACAAGTAGCAAGTTCAACAACGAAACAATCAGGACCACAACAAAAATCTTATGTTAACGTTTCTGAAACTGGAGATTCGTTCCATCAAATGGTTCGTGAAATATCATTGAGAAGTGAACAACCCGTAACCGCTCACCATATGAAAGTGGTTGTTATCGGCGAAGATCTTGCAAAATCGTATAGATTGGAACAATTACTTGATCAAAACTTTCGAGAAAGTGAAGTTAGACCAAGCTGTCTTGTGCTCATAAGTAAAGGAAGAGCAAGCAAGACACTGGAAACAAAGAAAGCAGGAGAAATTCCAGCGTTTCGTCTGGCTGGCATTGTAGAAAATGCATATCGAACAGCGAGGATTTTACCTCCCATGTCTCATATTAAAGTAGAAAGCAAAATCAAATCAGGATCTAGTTTTCTAATGCAAAAAGTTCTATCAGCGGATGGGCAAGTCAAATTTGCTGGAGCTGCCGTGATTGATGGAAAGACACACAAAATGGCTGGTACTTTGAATGAGGAAGAACTGGAGGGCGTAACATGGATTACAGGTAAGGGGAAAGGCGGTGTAGTGAAAAGCTTTTATAAAGAAACCGGTCAGCTGATTGTGTATGAAATAGAGTCCATGAAAAGCACTATCATACCTCGAGTTACAGGAAACAACATCTCTTTTGATGTAAACATTGAATCCGTGGGTAGACTGTCTGAAAATTGGGTAGTTTCGGGAAATACTTTTAAAAATGAATTTCTCAAAAAAGCAGAAAAATCATCTGAAAAAGAAGTGAAACGCTTGGTAGGGAATGTAATAGAAAAAATGCAAAAAGAATACCAACTGGACGTTGCTGGCTTCGGAAATCGATTGAGAATTGAGCACCCAAAAGTATGGAATAAGGTCAAAAAGGATTGGGACCAAACATTTAGTGAAACTCAGATCAACTACGATGTAAAATTAACCATTAATGATTATGGAACATCAGGAGGATCAAAGAAGTGAACCCTCAGGATATAGAGCTTCTAGCATTAAATGTTGAAAATGAAAACTTTTTCTTAAACATTATAAAGTACCATGGGAAGCTATTAAACGGTGACCATGGGAATACAAATACGATGAGCATGAAAAGGCCTCCCACAGTATACTGTGGGAGGCCTTTAACTTTAAAGTGAGTTATTTTCCACTCACGGCCCTTTTTAGATAAAACCTTAACCGATGCACCAGGTGGGACATCTACCATTTATAACACTCAAATAGCTTCTTTATTTATTCATATCCTAAATTTATTACGTGGTGTTATCGACTTCGTGCACTATCTGTTGTGTGTTTACGAAAATATTTTTCGTTTAACATATCTTCCTAAATTTTTTTAGCGAAAGATCAGCTTAATTCCACTTTAGTAATTTCACTTAAATAAACCCCATTTAAAATCGAGTCTTCGTCTGCAACAACATATTCAATAACAGTCGGGCTTAAGGTTCGAATATAAACAAAAGCTGAATCATCTACATGCTCAATTCGAAGCTTTTTCCTCTGTGCCTGCTTAATATCAAGCTGGTTGGTACTAGCTTCCGGCAGGCTTGTGTAATAAAGTTCAAAATCTTCTTCTGACGCATCAATGAAAAGATGCCATATGTTATACTCTTCTTCTTGATCAATCACTGTTTTTAACTTCCCTTTTCTCCCGATGCCAAGAAAATACTTGAACTTTGATTCACCATTCACCATATCGCGGTCAATAACTTTTATACTTCCGCCTTTTCTGCTTTGTACAAGTCCAAAAGCTACGCCTGTTTTTCCCGTAGGAGCTGTTAAAATATCTCGGTTAACCACTCTGTTTCTCTCTTCTTGCTTTAAATAAGCGCCTTCTGTCCCCAGTGGTGGAAGAATCTCAAAAAGATTATCAGACACTTCCCCCCAGTTTTGAGTGTTCTGTACTTCCCTTTCAATCCATTTATTAAATAGATTCATAACGACCGGGGATTTACTTGAATTACCCGCAAGCAGTATATTTACTTTATTAATTTTGCCGGGTTCTGACCGGGCAAAAGCGCGCCTTAATGACTCAAAGAAATTTTTAATGCCTTTTTCAATTCTTTCCTCAATCAGTTGTTCCATTTCATCTTGATCGATCAAAAGTTCCACATTGAGTTTTGCGTGGCCGGCTTTGTCAAACAAGTCTGCCCGAATCATGCCTTTTCCAAACTGTTCTTCATACCGTTCATGTCTTTCCCAAAGTGGCCTTAATTTTTCTACCAATTGTTTCGTATTTAAATAGGATTCTTGTGACTCATTAATCAGCGTTTCACTTCCGGGAAATTTCACACATTCTGCTGGGAGAGTAAAAGGAATATTTAGCTCACGCATTGTTCTTTGATTGTTTTTAAACACTTGGAACGCCAAAAGCTCTAGCACGTTCTCTCCGCCTAAATAACGGTCCCCGCCCGCTGCAAAATGCTCAATGACATAATCATATCTGCTTTCTTTCAAGCCCGCTTCACGCCAAATACCAAAATCAAAATCTGTCGTTCCTCCACCAAAATCAAACACACCGTAGTACGTTTTTTCATCCTCTTCCGGTTCAAACCCGTATTCCTGTAAGGCACAAACGGCATAGGCAGCAGGTTCACTAGCCCCAGCGGTGACACGAAACTTTTTCATTAATTCTTCATCCTGCTGAATCGGCATAGGAAGCGTCTTTTTTAACCCACGCTCAAAACACTTTAGAATTTTTTCTCTTACCTCTTTTTCATACGTCACCGGGAAAGATAAGGTGTAGTCCAGGTAAATTCCATTGTTCTGGTTATTGATATACAAACCGAGGTAGTAGGCGTATAACTCAATTGGGTTGATTTCCTGATCGGTTAAGTCCAGAAAGGAACGCAGTACAACGGCATATCCCCTCTTGTCTTTTAATCGGAGTTCGTTTTTCTTTTCTCCAGCCCACTGCTTTAGATTATTCAATATGGAATAATAATGGTCACTCTTTCCATTCATCAAGTTGTTAAGGGCATTGTGGGAAACCGTCACATCCTGCCACCTTGTATCTGGTCTTCCTTCTTTTTCTTGATAAAGCTCCAGGAAATGTTCTAAATCAATAAATTCAATCACGGTTGGATTTTCATAATGCCAGTCTTGTACTTCCGTGTTAAGGTAGCCAACCCCAATACGCATGGGAAGAGTAAAATCACTTTCTTCTTGATGAACGACCACTGTACTTTTCGTTCCAAAATCAATGCCAACTATGCCGTCCTCCCTAATATCCAATTTAGGGTTTCTGGCCATTATTTCTTCGTTCAGTTTTATCGTTAAAGGTTTTTCATCAGAGTGGACAGGCCATAAATCCCAATGTCCTCGGTTTGGATCTATTAACATCTTTTCATCATATGTATCAATATCAGCTCTTACTTTTTCAGAGTTTAAAAGTTTCACATAAAACGTCTTGGAATCGATAGCTATTGATGGCAATTCTTTTAGAAAACTTTCATGATCTAAACCCTTTAATTGATACAATGCCAGCAAATAATCATACTCCTTCTGGCGTTCTGCGCTTAATCCACTTGGTACTAATCGGTTTTCCAGCCAGAGATGGAGAGCCATTTGATCATTGATTTCAAAGGCATTTTCCCCATTTAAACGGAAAACAGGAACGAAAAATCCTTTTCCTAGCAAATTGTTTTTTTGATTTACTACATCGAAACTTTGAATGTCGTACCCGTTGAATTTAAAAGCTATTGATTTAGAAGAGTTCGTCGCTTGATTGGCAAATATCCTTGAAATGGAAGGATTTTTACTTGTGGAGTAATCATCTAAAGCTATTATTTTCTTATATACAGGGTGATCGGTTGTATTGAAACTTTTGGCAGCTTCTTCCCGTGTCATGGCATCACCTATAAAACCGGCAACGTCCAGATGCTTTTTGTAGTCAAAATCTTCGTCCATTAATTCATAGTATTTTCTATAAGGAAATAAAGCTGCAATGTTGTGATCATATATAACATTTCCGTTATTCATGTAAACCCATCTGGAACGGAGCATCTTTTTAATGTCTTGAAAGAAGCCCGCTTCATCCTTAAAAAAGGTTTCTTCTGCACTCTGATATAAATGACTGATTAAAGATCTCACTTCTTTATAAGTCATTGAAATGGCAGAGACCGGAACGGTTTGGGAATCAGGTGAGTATAGATCCTGCTCTTCGTTCTTATTCATTAAGTAAATAGAACTGTCTATGTTATTTTTTTCAGCTAAACTTGTTACGTTCTCAAGGGGCTCTTTATCTTCTATTATTTCTTGTTCTTCAACTTCTTTTAATAATTCTCCTGAAAGGGCTTCACCAGAATCCAAATAACATATCAGATCACCAATCTTGACAATAGTGTCCTCCGCTACATGCAATTCTTTAAGGGTACCTTCTTTTTCTGAAAAGAGGTCAAATTCGATGCCCTCACAGCTGAATTTGGCTAAGCTTTCGCCCACCGTAATATAATCGCCTGGCTGTTTATACCATTGCACAAGAAGGATTTTTTCAATGCCTTCTTCAATCTCTGGGACAATAATCGATGTCATTGTTATTTCTCCTTTATTATCATCTTTTTCGCCTGCTAGATTCTCACAACGGCTTTTTTAATGGTTTTACCATTAATGCTTATATATCCTGGCAGCAGGATGTCCGTAATGTTCCCGGACATTTTGCTATTGAGGGCTCTTATGTACAAGTCTTCTCTGAAGACCTCATTCATTTTCACTTCCTGTATTTTATATAAAGGGGTATCGTATGTTTTACTGTACTCTTGAAAGAAAAACAGAAAAAGGGCGAGCAAAATCTCTCTTTCCTGCTCTCGTCCTTCCATAATCTCGTTTTTAATAAAATCCCACAAAGATGAAATGTTTTCATATTGCACACCACAGACAATAAATTCCTGCACCGAACCGCCCTTGAAGATTCCTTTTAAGGAACTTTTGGTGGTTTCGGATAATTGTTGAACAGCTTCATAAAGTTCTTCTGCTTCCCGATAGTCTGCTCTTCTCTTTTGCAATTCATTAAAATAAGATTCCATTTTCTCATTTAGATGGTGGATCATTATTTGATACTCACTAATTTCCTCTTTTTTCGACTCAATCACTTGTTGGAGCCTTGCAATTTCTTTTTCTTTTTCTCTCAGTAGCTCCTTATGTTCCCCTATTTGACTAAACGAGCCCGCTTCTGCTATTTCTTTTATCTTTTCAATGACCCTTTCGTCTTGAAGGGAAACCATTAATGCCCCAATAAAACCATCATCTAATTCTTTATTCATCTTTACACTCCTTTCAAAGTGTTAACCAACCATGAATAGCTACATAAGCTTGCTCTGCTGTTTTTGTACCAAATATACCTTCTCTGCCCATTTATTTTGGACTTTCTTTACCCAATTCGCTATTCGAGCATCACTTTTGATACCAAATCGCTAACGAAGCTGACGGATATGACAGCCTTCCTCCAACTTCAAACGAGCAACTTTCCGCTTTAATTCTTCTGTATATGTATGAAAGGCTTGCCCCTTTTTTGCCATAGAAAAATCCCCTTCCAGATAGACTGTTAGGAGAATACAACCATAACTTATATTCTAAGAAAGCAGTAGTGAGATTACTTATTTCCATCAAAAATACGTATATAACGTATTAAAGATGTATTGATAATATGATGCTTACTATCACTTTTTACAATAAAATACTCACAGTGTTCCATCCTTTTTAAGACTTCTTGTAAAACATCCTCTTTTTTACTACTCAGTCCTTTTTTTATTTTCTCCCACTTAACATCAGCGTCAAGAGTATAACAAACATTGAATTCCTTTAACAGGTTAATCTTCCCCTTATATGCTTTAGTTTCTTTAACTGTTTTTATTTTGATAAAATCCTGATACACAAGAAATAAAGAGCAATATTGTTAAAGCTAAAGACAAATATCACCATTACTTATTTAGATACCCATCTGTTGTATACAAAAATATTTGTTAATATCTAATTCAAATTCATTAATTAAATCATGCATCAAATTTAATTTTTCCTCACTTCGATATACTACCTCATAAGTACTACTTAATAATATTCGGTATGATCATATTGTTTAAGTGGGTTGAAATAACTAGGGTTAAACCTCCTGCTTGCTGGATTCAAATTAGGTGAAGATAATTACTTGCAGTTACATTAATATTCATTATCTACATCCATGTTCAAACAAAGATGAAGCTCCATTCTCACATGAAGAAAAGGAATATATATCAATATTTCACAAGGGTTCGACTAGATTAAACTAAAATGCGATATTATTAAGAAGATGACAAACCCGAACAAAAAAAGCCCTTCTCGTTTGAGATGGCCTCTAGTTATGCTGTTTCAGCGTAATCGCTTAACTTTCAAATCGCATTGCTTGATGCTAGTGGGTTCTTGATTGTTCGCATACATGTTTGTATGGGAACTTAAACAAATTATCCATAACAGCAGTAACACAATCTTCACAATAATAATTGACGAACTCTCTACCTTGTTCAAAAATTGGTGTCAACGTATCTATGTCAGCCCATTTAAAACAGTAAATACACATTTTCCTCATGATATATCACTCCTTTTTTATCCGGAAATAATTGGTAATAATCAAAAGAAGAATATGTGCCACTTGCCGACATTATTCATGAAACGATACTATTTCATAGTGAACCCCGACCATAAAATTAAGGTAGCAGGGGATAAACTGCTATAAACCGATATCATTTATATACCACTTAACCTGAGTATTAAACCTCCCAAAAAAACATTATTCGCTGTCTGTCAATCTTTTCCACCAAGACTTTTTCTATTTTGGTAGAGGTTCTCCCAGGGTTAAAATTTGTGTTTACTTCGTTTGATGATTGGAAATAACATAATAAATCTTTTTGCCATAACTAAAATTCCTTTATCCACTCCCCTGCCCCTTTTGTTACATAAGAAAAAGAGCTGCCAAAGCAACTCTCTTATTGAAGTAAAGTATCTGTCTCAAATTCAAGAACGGTTATTGAGAAATGATTGTCTCTTTTTTTGTCACTTTCTATCACTGCCAGTTTGTGTGAAAGACTCCTGCTAAATCACGTCGTTCATAGGTATGTGCTCCAAAATAATCACGTTGTGCTTGCAAAAGGTTAGCATTTGAGATGCCTGTTCGATAACTATCGTAATAAGTAAGTGACGCGCTTAAACATGGAAACGAGATACCAGAATTTATTCCCTCACAGACAACCTTTCGCAATCCTACCTGGTAACCTGTAACCTTTTCAGCAAAATATGGTGAGATTAATAAATTAGCCAGATTCGGCTGCTTTTGATAGGCTTCGCTAATGACGTTTAAAAATTCGGCACGAATGATGCAACCACCGCGGAAAATCAGCGCAATATCCTTTAAAGGCAATTCCCAGCCGTAAAGTTCAGAAGACATTTTATATTGAGTGAAACCTTGTGCGTATGCACAAACTTTTCCCATATATAATGCTTGTCTAATATAGTCAACCCACTCATTTTTATCTAATTTTTGCTGAACGTTCTCAGGGCCTGTTAGAATATTTTCTGCATTAACCCGTTCTTCTTTTAAAGCAGAAATGTAACGAGCAAACAAAGACTCTGTAATAATCGATGCTGGTATTCCGTTATCAATAGCTTGCATGCTGGTCCATTTACCTGTGCCTTTTTGTCCTGCTTTATCAAGAATCACATCGATCAAGGGTAAGCCCGTTACTTCATCTTTTTTCCTTAAAATTTCGGCTGTGATTTCGATTAAATAACTTTTCAGTTCGCCTTGATTCCATGTTTCAAAGATGTCAGCAATTTCATTAACTTCTAAATGCAACTTTTCTCTTAAAAACGTATAAGCTTCGGCGATTAATTGCATATCTGCATACTCAATCCCGTTATGTACCATTTTTACAAAATGACCTGCTCCTTTTGGACCGATATAGGTACAGCAAGGGTCATCATTTACTTTTGCTGCGATTTTTGTCAGAATTGGAGCTACTTTTTCATAGGCGTCTTTATCTCCACCTGGCATGATTGAAGGTCCTTTTAACGCCCCGACTTCTCCACCAGAAATACCAATTCCTAAATAACTGATTCCTTTAGATTTCAATTCATCATATCTGCGTTCAGTATCTTCGTAATGAGAGTTACCGCCGTCCATGATAATATCGCCTGATTCAAGATGAGGAAGTAATGAATTGATCACCGAGTCGATCGGTTTACCCGCAGTCACCATTAGAAAAATCTTTCTTGGAGTTTCCAGTGACTGAACAAAGTCCTGGATTTCGTAATACGGATGAAGCGACTGACTGTCTAAATTAGCAACAAGCTGATCCGTTAAATCTCTTGTGTAGTTATAGACAGCTACTTGTTCCCCTTTACTAGCCATATTTAAAGCGATATTACTGCCCATGACCCCTAAACCAATGACACCAATTGTATTGAACATTTATTTCTGCTCCTTTTATGTAAGAATAATAGGCAGCAAATCCCTTCCATAAGTGGGGGATTTACTGCCGGGAAAAGCCTATACAAATAAGCTTAGTAATAGAATAAATCCTAATCCAGCTACTGAAATAATCGTCTCAAGCAAGGTCCATGTTGCAAATGTTTCTTTCATGCTTAAACCAAAATATTCTTTAAACATCCAGAAACCAGCATCGTTAACGTGTGAAGCGATTAAACTTCCCGCTCCTGTAGCAAGTACAACTAGAGCAAGGTTAACGTCCGTCTGACCTAACATCGGAATAACTAAACCAGCTGTCGTTAAAGCGGCAACGGTAGCAGATCCTAAGGAAATACGGAGGATTGCCGCGATGATCCAGGCAAGCAAGATTGGTGATAATGATGTTCCTTTGAATAATTCAGCTACATAGTCACCTACACCGCCGTCGATCAATACTTGCTTGAAGGCTCCGCCGCCCCCTATGATTAAGAGCATCATTCCGATATGCAAGATTGCTGATGTACAAGATTCCATAATATCTTTCATTGGAATCTTTCTTGCTAATCCCATTGAATAGACCGCAAATAATAAGGAAAGCAACATGGAAGTACCGGCTTCACCAATAAAACGGATAGCTGCTAGTGCACCATTGTCTTCAAAGCCCATTGTTTTTTGCATCAAAGTGATAATCGTAGCAATTGACATTAATATAACCGGAAGTAAAGCGGTAAATACACTGATTCCAAATCCAGGTGTATCTTCAAGTTTAAAAGATTTTTGTTCTCCTAAAGAGGCAATGCTGCCTGTTTTCGTAAATGATTCAGGTACTAATCTTTTAGCTATCTTCGTAAATACTGGTCCAGCTAAAATAACGGTTGGAACCGCAATAATGAAGCCGTAAAGTAAAACCTGGCCAATGTCTGCACCATATTCACCAGCGATAACGGTTGGTCCTGGATGCGGCGGTAAGAAACCGTGAGTTACGGATAATGCCGCTACCATTGGAATACCAAGATATAATATCGAAACTTTTAATTCTCTAGAAATGGCAAATACGATTGGAATTAATAATACTAATCCCACTTCAAAAAATAACGCGACACCGATAATAAATGATGCTGCTACGACCGCCCATTGAATATTCTTTTCACCGAATTTTTTAACAAGGGTCATGGCAATGCGCTGCGCGCCGCCTGAATCTGCGATTAACTTACCCAACATCGCTCCAAGACCAAAGATCAACGCTAAGTGACCAAGTGTTCCGCCTAGTCCAGCTTCAATGGTTTTGACAATTCCATCAAGTGGCATCCCAAGTGCTAAAGCAACTCCAAACGATACAATGATTAAGGAAATAAAGGTGTTTAATTTTAAGCCCATTATTAAAATTAATAAAGCGACAATTCCTAAAGCGACAATAACTAATGGCATTGTAATTCCTCCTTGTCTTTACTTTGTAGCATTTATTAAGTTTCTTTGATAATTCGCAATCTGTGTATATTCGTTTCCCAATACCCTTGATAGGTTAATAAAAATCGGCAGTAGTTGCCTATATTCTTTTACAGAATCATCTTTCGGTGTGTGCTTGTGGGTATTGCCTATCATTTCAGAAACTACCTCGAAGGAATCAATTTCCCCGGTGGCATATAATCCTAATATACAAGCACCTAGGCACGAACTTTCGTAGCTTTCTGGAACCACGACTTCCGATTCGAAGATATCGGACATCATTTGCCGCCAAACAGCCGACCTTGCGAAGCCTCCCGTAGCTTGAATTCGGGTCACGGGACCGTCCATGCATTCGGTTAAGGCTAAAAATACTGTGTATAAATTGTAAATGACTCCTTCTAGAGCCGCTCGAATCATATGTTCTTTCTTATGCGACAGTGTTAATCCGAAAAATGAACCCCGTACGTCTGGATTCCATAATGGTGCACGTTCACCTGCAAGATATGGATGGAATAGCAATCCATCAGCGCCTGGTCTTACACGTTCGGCAATCTTGGTTAAGACTTCATAAGCGTCGATTCCGAGCCTTTTAGCTGTTTCTACCTCGGAAGAAGCAAACTCATCGCGAATCCAGCGAAGGACCATCCCTCCATTGTTTACCGGCCCGCCAATCACCCAATGCTTTTCCGTTAAGGCATAGCAAAAGATTCTTCCTTTTTCGTCTGTTTTCGGCTCGTCAATAATCGTCCGAATCGCACCGCTTGTCCCAATCGTGACAGCGATTTCGCCTTTCCGGATAGCGTTTACACCTAGATTTGAAAGGACACCATCACTTGCCCCAATGACAAAAGAGGTTTGTGGATCAATCCCAATTTGTTTGGCTAAATCCGGGTCACAGTTGTTAAAGATCTTTGTTGTTGGTACGAGTTCAGATAATTGACCACGCGTTATTCCAGCAATTCTTAAAGCTTCCTCATCCCAATCCAAGTTTTTGAGATTCAACATGCCCATGGATGAAGCAAGGGAATAATCGACAACATATTGATCAAAGAACTTTTTAAAGATATATTCTTTAATCCCGATATACTTTTTAACATTAGTTGCGATCTCTGGGTGATCATTCACAATCCAGGTGATTTTGGATAATGGAGACATCGGGTGTATCGGTGTTCCGGTTCGTTTGTAAACTTCATGCCCATCTAATTCATCTTTTATTTTATGGGCCCAAGCTTCACTGCGATTATCTGCCCAAGTGATACAACGGGTTAGCGGCTGGTCATTTTCATCCATAGCTATAACACTATGCATCGCACTGCTAAATGAAATAAATGATATCTTTTTATCTGGATGCTGTTTCGTTATATTTGAAAAGGCTTTCAGAACAGCCTGGAAAATCTCCTCAGGGTCTTGTTCCGCTGTTGTCATATCCGGTGTGTAAAGAGGATAACCAACATTCTCTTGCTGAATGACATCGCCTTTTTTCGTAAATAATACAGCTTTTGTACTTGTTGTACCGATGTCTACACCTAACATATAGCTAGTCATTTTCTTGTTCGACTCCTTTTGAAAGCATCTGTTGGGCCATCCATAAGTCTTCAACTTCCCCTTGAACATCATCAAAGTTTACATGTAACGACTTAATCATGAGGTCTCGATCTTTTGTTCTGATTGCATCAATATAAAGTTGATGATTATTAATGATCCGTGTAAAGTCTTCATACTTTTCTTTAAAACGACAACGCATGGATAGAAGAATCAAACTTTCCATCACAGGTTTTAAATTATCCCAGATCATCAGAATGTAGGAATGATTGATGGACCGAATAATTGTTTCGTGGAACAGGACATCCTGATAGGAAAACTCATCAGCATCTCTGTATTTTATGGAAATTTTCATCATTTCCAGTATTTTACTAAGTTCCATTACTAATTCATTCGTGTCCACCCTTACTAGACGTTCAAATACAAACGTCTCGATGAGTATCCGTACATCATATATTTCTGCATATTTTTTTTCTGTTAAACCAATGACAACCGCACCCATTCTTTCTAATCGGATGATATTTTCAGATGCCAGTATTTTTAACGCTTCACGAACTGGTGAGCGGCTAACACCAAAATCGGCAGCTAATTTATTTTCAGATAGGATGGTACCGCTTTCAATCATCCCCGAAATAATACGCATTCTAAGCTCGGATGTTACACGATCACCAGCTGAAGCTTTTGAAAGCCATTTTACAGGATAAAGAAATTCCTTTGATTCAACCATAAATTCACCTTCTTGTAGAGTTCAAGTACACTTGTATACAAGTATTATAATAAAAAAAAATAATGAATAATGCAAGCTTTTTGAATTTAACTAGACTCTTGATAATATAAGGTTAAAAAAATAGAAACATAGAAATATAATATCCTGTTAACTTTGGGTTTAAGCAGCTACTCCGAACAACTTATGAATGAATTCAACCTCATTTTGGGCAGACTTTGCCCGTTGATGAGGTTGTTTTTTTTTTAACCCTATGCATAGCTTCGATACCACCCAAAATATATATGGCTGTTCGAAACGATTTTAATCCCCAAATGGCAAGGATCCGTTTTTATAAAACGATGATCTTGTTCCACAATGTTGTTCAGATACTGCAGTTCAAAGTCAGCCCTTTTTTATGGTTTTTTTAGAAACTAGTATCATTTAACACTTTTGCCGTACTGTTCATGGATCCAGAAGCGTTTTCCTGCCATATTGTAGGTGTTCTTCAATATTTCGAACTACTTCTTCCGTGTTGCCTTTTTCCAGGGCCTCTACAATTAATACGTGTTCATCATATGTTTGCTTTAGGCGATCTATTTTTTTCTTTAATACTTCTTTCCCGTAAAATTTCAGCTTTTCTCTAATGCTTTTAAACATCTCTAACATTTGTTCATTTTATTAAACTCCATTATTCTAAGATGGAACCTCATATCGTATTCAAGTGCTGAATAGGAATCTTCATTTTTTATATACTCGTATTGCTTGTTTAAGATGTCATATAGTTCTTCGAGTTGGTGTTTTTCAATACTATGTGAAAGCTTTCGTAACGCAAATGTTTCAAGTGCAATTCGTATTTCATACACTTCATTGACTTGTTTTACAGAAATATCACATATATAGATACCTTGCTTTGGATGAATACGAACCAATCCATCATGTTCTAAACGCTGAAGGGCTGACCGAATAGGAGTCCTGCTCATTTCTAACCCTACTATCAAAGCTAAAGTCAACTCTTACTGACCTATTACTAGTAAAGTAAAAAATCAAGCCATCATAAAAATATATCTTTGCAACTTTAGCTGAAAATCCTGCAATAATTACTGCATAGATATCAATTTTACCCAATAAGTGTGCCTGGCTACGAATTTAGTCATATTTACTCTTTTCAATATACTTATGTTTTACTACATCTTTTAGAAGCTTCTAATTTTGTCGATATCTACTCAGAATTTGTAGTTATTTCTCGGGAAATTGTTGAAATTTGAAAATAGTGATTCTGAATGGTTGGAACAAAAGAATTTACACTTTTGATTTGATTGCCTTAGGTTTAATAGTTATTAACGCAAATTAACACCTCAATATCGTAAAAGAGACTAAAAAAAAGGTAATGAAACCTTTTTCTTATTGAAGTAATGTTTCGTAATGGTTTTTTGTTGTTCAGTTTTAAGATATGACATATCGTTTGTCAGTTAGATGTTCATTTCACGCGTAGCTGCGAGTTCATTGGTTAAAAAATGAAGCTCTCTTTTAATTAAATGAGAACATGGGTTAATTTGTCATATGTATCGGGTATCGCTATCCCTGTTTTATTGGTTCCATCTAATCTTTCTTTTTCTTGATAAAATTGTCTTTAGCTCTATCGTTTAGGGGGGCCATATCGCGTAACGCTTTAAGCGTTTCGATATCGGATTGAACGAAGATGTATTAATTTCCATATTTTAACAATAAATATCCATTTCGCTCTAAATTTTAAACATACTTTCGAACATTGATTTTGCATCTCCACTTCTTTGCCACTTCATTGGAAGAGGATGCTCATTCATTCGGATGTATATCCTGTCGCATATCGGACCTCCCTTTCTATTAAAGATGAAGGTTCTCTGGATTTATTTTCATGTTATATCGCCCAGCGATACGAAACACAAAAAAGAACCGATAAGCCTCTTTCTTGAGGAACACTATTAAGGACATGGATCTTGCTGGAGCTGGGAAACCGTTGTTTTAAGCTGAGACATATCGTTTGTCAGTGGACGTTCATTTCACGCGTAGCTGCGAGTTCATTGGTTAAAACAATTAAAATCTCTTTTATTTGTTTGGAATTATGGGTTAAGTTGTCATATATATCGGGTATCGCTATCTCTGTTTCATTAGATTCATCTAATCCATCTTTTTGTAGATACACAAGGTCTTTAGCTGTACCCTCTAGGGACTTGTCCGTATCGCGTAGCGCTATGTGCGATTCGAAGTCAGATTGAATAAAGATAGGCAACCTTAAAAACTCATATCCGTTTCGTTCTAGTTTTAACCATACTTTTGAACAGTGGGAGTTGCATCCCCACTGCTTCTTCCACTCCTTAGAAAAGAATACTCGTTCATTTGGATGTATATCATGTTTGCATATCGAACGCCGTTTTTCTATTAAACCTAAAGGTTTCGAATCTATTAGCAAGTTATATCGCCCAGCGATATGAAACACACAAAAAAAGAACCGATCAATCCCTGTCTGGAGCAACTCTAGTAAGGATGACTCTTATTTTTGAATGCAAGTACTTAACCGCCTCAACTCTCATTTTATCAAACTGCCTTTTTTGCTTGCTTCAAATTGTGTATTTTGTTTTAGATGCATATCGCTTAAACAAATCTCCAATGAATTTCAATTAAGCCTTCGTTTGCCTTTGGTAGAACGTCCGATACATTGGTATCGCCGAGCTCTTACATAGCAGGCACCAAATCCTGTAAAGTCGAAATATTCTTTCTTAATTCTGTGTTTCAGCTACGCGAATCATATATGGCACTATGATTTTTTATAAGTTTTGTGGATTCGCATCTCAATGCTTTTATCCATCATTATTTATTTAAAAAAGATTTATCAAATGTTTCTACATAAATACACAGCTAGGCTAAAAAACAGTCACCTTATTTTTTGAATATGGAGAAAAGCCCCCGCCATTTTTCGGAACGTTTTTGTATAGTTACTTCTAAACGTTTATTAAATTCATTTTGTGAACTCCATTCTTTTTTCTGTTCGTCCCGCATATTTTGTATTTCTTTTTGTAAGAGTTCACTTTTTTGTTTTTCTTGTTCCAACAATGTTTCGTAATGGGTATTTTGTTGTTCAGTTAATTGTTCAATCTTAGTATTAGTTCTTTGCGCTGAATTTCCAATACTAGAACTTATAACATGATGATCTTGCTGGAGCCGGGAAACCTTTGTTTTAAGCTGTGACATATCGTTTGTCAGTTGGACATTCATTTCACGTGTGGCTGCGAGTTCATTGACTAAAAACATTAAGACCTCGTTTAATTGATTAGGGTCGTGGGGTAAATTTTCATATGTATCGGGTATCGCTATCTGTGTTTCATTGGATCCTTCTAATCTTTCTTTTTGTTGATATACAAGGTCTTTAGCTGTATCGTCTAAGGGCTTGTCCGTATCGCGTAGCGCTATAAGAGCTACGATGTCAGATTGAACAAAGATACGCCGATCTCCATCTTTCAAAAACTCATATCCATTCCGCTCTAAGATTTGACCATACTTTCGAACAGTGGGAGTTGCAATCCCCACTTCTTCTGCCACTTCCTTGGAAGAGAAAGCTCGTTCATTCAATTGTATATCACGTCGCATATCGGACCTCTTTTCTATAACTAGTTGTATCTGTAGTCTACCTGACCTTAAATTTTCTGTCTAGATAAGTATAGCCTATCCAGAAGTTGTTAGGGATACCGATAAGATTTCCTTTTCCTTTCTTCTGTTTTCATTGGTACTTTATTTCCCTAAGACTAAGTTTAAATAAGAGTTCTCTGGAAACTCCTCTGTAATTTAATTAAAAACTGACTACATCAAAGATATAGTCAGTTTTGTCACCACTTATAAAAAAAAGCCTCTATGTTTTGAATTTCACAATTCTTTGCTAGTTTCAGAAATGTATCCCAGTTCTATATCTTCCAACAACCTAGAATAATTCACTTTTGTATAATTTGATACATCCACTTCATATAATTTCCCTAATTCAAACGTGTCATATCCTCTTGTTGTACATCTATTAATAAATTCCTCATAGGTCAATAAATTATCTGCATTACTTCTATTAGCTAAATGATCCCCTTTTTTGTAGGAAGTTACGATATGACTCAAATGCCTTGTCGGATCCAAATCTCGCTTTTTTTGCCGTTCAAACAAAACATCTAAATCTGCAATTAACCGAATAGTAACGACCTCATAACCATATTTATCTACTAATTGCTGAATATGAGGTTTTTGTTTCTGACTAAAAGGATAATCAGACATGATATTGTCGCCTACTTGCATTTGCTGTTCCATTATTTCATAGTACTTCGCCCATGCTATCTTTTCTATCTTCTGCTTTTCTTCTAAATTACGATAACCATACATATCACAAAAATATTCTTTCAAGTCATCCTGAGAAAGATTATAAAATGACCCTAATTTACTATTGATGATATTACTCAAGTAGGTTTTCCCTGTTCCTGGTAAACCTGCTAATAAGATTAAGGCTTTATCCATCTTACCACCTCATAATCTAACGAATAAAGAAAGAGTACTAGGAATTCCCCGTACTCTCTTTATTAGCCATCCTCTCCAACTCTATTGAAAAAGGCTAATGAGCTTTTTTTGTAATTATTTTACTTGAAGGGTACGGTCTTCTTTATTCATGAAGATTCCTATTTTATGTTTGACAATTTCTTTTACTGCCTGATTACATGGAATAATATTATGTCGTAATGATTTAGTTACTTTTGTTTCTCCGAATGTTTCTTTCGCTGTTTTCGTCCATGCTACTAACAACTCAGTACCTACATTAAATTTACGAATCCCATTATTAATTAATTCATGAATATCCATTTCATTAACACCTGTACCTCCATGAATAACTAAAGGTACATCTACTACAGCATTGATTTCTTTTAATAGTGGTAGATTTACTTCTGTTTTAGATTTATATTGACCATGATTAGTACCGATTGCAATGGCCAAAGCATCAACCCCTGTTGCTTTAACAAACTCTTCTGCATCTTTTGGGTCAGTATAAACCTTATCATCCTCATCTACATGAATCCCTTCTTCAGTACCGCCAATTGTCCCTAGTTCTCCCTCTACTGAAACACCATATTTGTGTGCATATTCTACTACTGCTCTTGTTTTCATAATGTTCTCTTTGAATGGTAAATGAGAACCATCAAACATCACTGATGTATATCCTTTATTGATTGCCTCTTTAATATCATCAAAATCCCTTGCATGGTCTAAATGCAATACCACATCTACCATTTCATTTGTGGCCATAGTTTTACATACAGCAACAAAATTTTCATGACCAATGTATTTCGCAGTATCTATACTTGTTTGAATAATAATTGGTGCTCCTTGCTCTTTTGCTGCACGTATCATATCAGGTAACATCTCTAAATTATGTGCATTAAATGAACCAACTGTATAATTCAATTCTTCAGCCCTAAGTGTTACTTCTTTTAATGTTATATACATGATCAATTACTCTCCCTTTATACTAATCTTTTATTTTCTTCCTTATCGAACACCACGCGTAACCTCTTTAGAAACTTGCATCATTTGATCCATTTTCTTTAGATATATCTGTAATAATTCTTCATCATTCACTTTTGCTGCTTCTGCACGCTTCTTGTTATAAAGTTTTAATAAAGTTTTGTAACCATCGCCTAATGACTTTTTAGCCTGAATACTTTTTTCTAACGAATCAATAGCATTATCTTCTTCACCAAGTTCATTAAATGCTAGGCCAATCTCCTCATGAATTTTTGCTTGTTCTTCTCCAACTGTTTGATTTACTTCTTCCTTTTTAATGGAGATGGTACGTACTAACTTTTCTTTTCGTTCTACTGTTAACACTACCTTTTCGGTTGTTTCTTTTTTCGGTTCTTTAGGTTTTTTCTTACCAAATCCAAACATTACTTGAACCTCCTTTTCTCTTTCCACATCCTAGAAAGCTTTTAAAAGTGGACCAATGAGCCATGCATATAGTAAAGCAGCTGTTACTGTATCAACATCTGTAGCTGTTGCATTGACAAATCCCATAGAATTGAAAGTCGTTACTAACAGTGCTGGTAATAATGTAATGAAGAAACCATGTACAATACCACCAATAATTGCACCGCGAATACCACCTGTTAAGTTACCGAAGATACCGGCAGTCCCACCCGCGAAGAAGGCTGTCAGAATACCTGGTAAGATCATTGCCAACCCAAAGACTGGTAATACAAACATTGCAATAATTGAACCTATAGTAGTTGTGATAAACCCTACAATGACTGCATTAGGGCTAAATGGAAATAGGACTGGACAATCTAATGCAGGCTTTGCATTTGGAACCAACCGCATGGCAATCCCTCTAAATGCCGGAACAATTTCACCTAGTAATAAGCGAACCCCTGCTAATAATACATACACTCCAACTACGAATTGGATAGATTGTAAGAAAGCAAACATTAAATAGTTTGTATTTTCCGATAATTTAGAAGCGAACTCTTCACCTGCGAACGCTGCTGTAATAATATAAAGAGGAGTCATTACCACCATCAAAGATAGATAGGTATCTTGTAAGAATTCAAATTGAGCTGGTAATTTCAAATCTTCAACAGATTTTTTCTTTTCGCCTTTTCCCCCAACTAGTTTTGCTACACCGGCTTCAAACACATACCCAACCGTACAAAAGTGTCCTAATGCAATATCATCCATACCAGTAATCTTACGAACAAATGGTTGTGCAATCGCAGGCATTGCTACCGCAAAGACGCCCCCAATGAAACCGCCTACTAAAATCAATGCAACACCACGTAAACCTGCAAAGTAACCAAATACTGTTGTCATAGTAGCCATCCAAAGAATTGCCTGACCAGTTAAAAAGATGTATTTCCATTTAGTAAACCGGGCAATTAAAATATTAAAAACAAAGATAGCTAAGAAAGTTAGTGCGATATCACGACCCAAGCCTAACTCATTCATTGCTTGGCCATTAATGGCTTCAATCGAAGGAATAATCCCTTGCATATGGAAACCCTCTGTAAAAATTTGACCGAAATATATTAAACTACCAACTATAATGCTAGATCCGGCCGACAATACCATAAATCCTAACATCGTCTTTAACGAACCAGAAATAACTTGCCCTGTTGATTTCTTTTGCAAAATTAACCCCAACATAGCAATCAAAGCGATTGTGACTGATGCCTGTGTCAAAATATTCTCGATAATAAAGTTGACTACACCCATTTTCTCCCCCCATCTCTAGCTATCTCTATTTATTTCTAAACTAAAACGCCTTTTTCCCTTAATACCGGGGTGATTTTTTCTTCAATCTCTAGTTTAGATACAATATTTCTCAAATAAACAATTGTCGTTTGTTTTGGATCAACTGAAAATTTCTCAAATTGGGATTTAAAATTCTGTGCCGTAATAATAATATCGGGTTTTACTGAAACAGCAGACGAGATATCACTATGATCTAGCTTGGCATTGATACCTAACTTGCTTAATACATCCTCTGCCGCCATTTGACAAGCAAAACTGCTTCCTAAACCTGCTCCACATACAAATAAGATATTTACTTTTTTCATTTCACTCTCTCCTCTTTCGTTTTTTGGGTTATATAATTCATCTTCTCCTACTTGCATCTTCACCAATTGTAATAACCATAGCTTTCCTCATTCCATTACTTCACTTCCATATAACACCTGATTAAACATGGTTACATCTTGTGCTGTAATTAACTGGTCTAATTTCTCTTCATCATTAATTAACTCAATCAGATTTTTCATCACATTTAGATGCGAATAAGAATCCACTGCAGCTAGACAAAAAACAATTTTCACCGGATCATTATCCGGATTTCCGAAATTCACCGGTTCCTTTAACGTCATGACACTAATACCTAATTTATTTACTCCATCTTCTGGCCTTGCGTGTGCTAACGCTAAATGCTTCCCTACTACTATATAAGGCCCATACTCTTCCACAGATTTAATCATGGCGTTTATATATCGCTCTTCGATGACCTCTTCTGTTAACAATATCTGGGCAGATTTCGTAATCGCCTCTTTCCAGTCTTTACATTCTTGCTTTAGTAGAATGTTGGAATCCCTCAAAATATCCTGTAACATCGGCTGTATCTCCCTTGTATTAATATTTAAATGATGTTCTTTAAAAGTCTCTTCTACTTTCTGGTAGCTTTCCTTTGTTACCGTACCGCCGCTTTCTACAATTAACATCAGAATATCCTGCATTAGCTTTGTGGCATCTAACTTATTGGAAACGATCCTTCTCTTATTCTTATTTTTAAGTAAAAAATCTTTAATTTCCTTCTTATCACTTTCTCTTAATATTGGATTAAGCAATAATACGGGTTTTCTTGGATAATCAATTGAAATGGTCGTAAAAACTAAATCAACATCCAGCTTGTCAATAAAGGCTAATTCAAACGTACTCAATACTGCTACAATTTCGATATTGAATTGCTCTTTCAAATTCGCTGCCAATAACTTTCCAGTTGAAATCCCATGATTACAAAGCACAACCGCCTGATAAACATATTGTTCTTTCTGCTTTATCTGGCTGGCAGAAGTTGAAAAATAAACGGTCAAAAACCCGATCTCATCTTCTGATAATGGTTTTTTTATATAGTCCTCTATTTGCTTACTAAAGCAAGTGACTGCCTGATAAATCTCGGCAAAGGACTCCTTAATAGTGTCTTTCAACGGATTAAATACCTGTAAATCGTTCTTCGCCCTGCTTAATAACCCCGTGATATGCTTATACAAACCTTCATACAAATCTTCTTCTCTCTGAGAAAAGGGGATTCTGGTTACTTTTTCTACATGCTCAATTAATTGAATAGCTAATAATTGTGCGGTAACCCAATCGAATGAATTATTCATATCTTTTGGATTAAACGATTCGATTGTAAAGGTAGTATATTTTATTTCATTTAATGATGGATATAAGCCAAACTCCATACAGATGAAATCCACAAAATTTCTGACAGGATCTTCTTTTATCTCGGCTCTAACTTTGGCTAATTCCCTAAGGTTATTTCCTTCTTGCAACCGCCTTACCCATATACCTAAAAATAGAATGCTTTGATTTCGATATACATGATTAATCTCTACTCTAGACTTTTCAAAGACTTCGTCATAATGTTCTCCAATGACCCTCAAAGCACTTGTATCCAAATAATCAAGGATAAATTGATCTGCAAAGGTATTCACTGTATCCCTATCTCGGTACCCCAATAGGTTGGAAATATCTGTCACACTATTAATTACGTCGTACAACATAGTGCGTATTGATCGTTCATCTCCTTTTAATACAATGCCTTGCTTCGTTAAACTCACTACAGAAATCCCATATTCCTTTAAAAACTGACGAAGTCTTCTCATATCCTCATCCAATGTACTTTTCGATACCTGCAGTTTTTCTTCCATTTCAAAAAGCATTGTCGTTTTTGTGGTATCGGCAATATCTAAAAGTAAGGCAAGAAAACGTTCATTGGGCCTATAATAATCCGTTTCCCTATCATCACCCATTTTCAACAGGAGCTTTCCGCGGTCCACATCAGACAGGTCTAACTTCAACCCCTTTCCTCTTGTCGTCGTAATGAATGGATAATTATTTTCAGACAGATATTTATTAATCAGGACCAATTCGTTTCGAAAAGTACGCTCACTAATATTGAACTCTTTACTTAAATCCTCACAAGTCAAAAAGGTATTTACTTTCAAAAATCTGGTAAGTACTCGTTGAGACCGTTCTTTCATGATAGTAACCCCTTTCATAATTTGATTATAAATGGACATATTCAAATAGTTTAGTACATCTTTTTGCAACTTCAATCTGCAAAAATGTAAGCGTTAACAATTTTAGCAATCTACAAATCAAACATCCATCGAAAAAAGGGAAAACCTCCTTTGGATGATCCTTCACTAAGTTAAAAACATTTTTAATCCAACTTTCAACAGTTCACAACAATTAGGACATACAGATATTCAAATAACGATGTATGTTCACATGGCTGACAACAAAGAAGAAAGAGGCCTCCCACAGTAAACTGTGGGAGGCCTTTTTCTTTAAAATTAATATTCACATGTTAGGTGAGCATTCATTACTGAATCCTCGTTAAAAGTATTATGAAAACGGGTTACCATTATCATTTTTATTTTCACCTGCCTACAGCTGCACCATCACTTCTTGGATCGACACCACCATGAACAAAGCCTTGATCATCTATTAAAATTACATTTGCATGACCCATAACACCGTCAAATTCTTTTACTCTATTAACTAAATGTCCTGCTTTTGCTAGCTGTTCAATTACGTTAAGATTAACTCGTCCTTCTATTTTTAATTCTTGTGAATCAGCTCCCCATGTTCTTCCCCAAACAAATCTAGGTTCACTGATTGCTCTCCCGGGATCCATACCATAGTCAATCATTCTCGTGATGATGACAGTTTGGGTTTGCGGCTGTCCCTCCCCTCCTTGTGTACCGTACAGAATCCGCGGTCGTTCATTTTTTAATGCCATCGCTGGCATAAGGGTGTGGAAAGTTCTCTTATTTGGCTCTAGACAGTTTACATGCGATTCATCAAGTGAAAAGAATGACCCTCTATTTTGCATAATAATCCCCGTATTACCTGTTACGACCCCAGAGCCAAATTCGAAGTAAAGACTCTGAATAAAGGAAACCGCATTGCCTTCCTCATCCATAATGGCAGCATAAGCTGTATCACTACCGACTGATTGCGTTTGAATATCCCTTGCAATATGTAGATCAATTGAATCTGCGATTTCTTTCGCATAGGATTTACTTAATAATTGCTCTAAGGGAATGGAGTGAAAATCAGGATCTGTTAGTACTGCATTACGATCTTGAAAGGACCTTTTTAATGATTCTACTAATAAATGATAATATTCATAAGAACCTTCTGGTATTAAAGAAAGATCAAAATTCTCTAATATATTAAGAGCCATTAATCCGACAAACCCGTGTGAATTTGGAGGAACCTGGTATATTTGATACTCTCGATATGACGTTGAAAGCGGATCAGTCCACACACCTTGATGATTAGCGAAATCTTCCAGCGTTAACATTCCACCCTTTTCTTTTAAACTCGAAATAATTCGAGCTGCCAACTCTCCTTTATAAAAACCTTCTCTTCCATATCGAGCAAGATCTTTTAATGTAGTTGCTAGATTAGTTTGTACAAATCTTTCATTTAAATCAGGTATTCTTTCATTTGGTAAAAAAATTGCTGCTGTATCCGGATCAATCCGTAGTAAATCAGCATTTTTTACCGTATTTTCATGCTGATCCTTTGAAAAAGGAAAACCTATTGACGCATACTGAATGGCTGGCTCTAAAACTTCAGCTAAAGATAGTTGCCCATATTCTGTTAACACAGCATCCCAACTATCCACCATTCCAGGTACTGTAATGATACTTTCTACACCACGATGGGGAATTGATTTTTTCCCCTTAAATACTTCGCGTGTAAGTTTAGAACCTGAACGGCCACTCCCATTATAAGCACGAACCTTTTGATCCTTTACACTATATGTAAGCCAAAAGGAGTCACCACCAAGTCCCGTCATATGTGGATATACGACTGCTAAACAAGCGCTAACAGCTACTGCAGCATCAAATGCGTTTCCGCCTTTTTGGAGAATGGAATTTCCAGCTTGTGATGCAAGATAATGAGGACTAACTACCATTGTTTTGGATCCAACAATTGTTTTATTCATCATGCTGTTTCCTCCTTAGACAAGTTCATTGATTTTGAAGTAACGGCTGTTGCTTTTAAGCGTTTATCCGTAAAAATAAACAACATTGCTCCAATTAACAATAAACCTCCTGATAGATAAAAACCGAATTCTAGGCTCCCTGTTCTGTCAGCGAAATATCCAGTAATATAAGGGGCGAATATGGAAGAGAGCATTCCACTAAAGTTGAAAAATCCATATACTCTTGAATACATTGAAGAAGGAGTTATATCTGCCAGATAAGATATTAATACTGGATCAAGTGCCAACTTTCCAAGGAACCCATATAAGATTAATCCAATAAGAAGCAAGGAATAGTTTTCAATATATGGAATTGCAAACTGACAACCAGCTCCCGCAACTGCTAATATGATAATAAGTGGTTTTTTGCTTTTTATTTTGTCTGACAAGTAACCAAAGATAATTGCTCCTGGTATTGAAGCCCATGGTACCAACGATGCGATGATTCCTGTTTGTGAAGCTTCAACTCCACGCGTTGTTTGTAAATAGTAAGGGAGCCATGTCAGCATTCCAAAAAATCCATACAATGAACAAAAGATTAAAATATATACCAATATATGATTTTTTGTAAATAATTGTTTTATACTACCTTTTTCTCGTATTACCTGTTTTTGTTTCTTTTCTTGTTTTTGATTGTCTCGTACAAATAGTCCAATTAAAATCGCAACAATGATAGTAGGTATAGCAAAAACATAAAATGGAAATTGCCATCCTTTATTTAAAGTATATGTAAAATAACTCGATGCAATAAATCCAAGAGAAATACCAAAGGCCATTCCACTATTTATAAGTGCAGAAATTAGTCCCCTATATTTTTTAGGAGTTATACTTGATGAAATTCCATATTGTGAACCATAATATGTACCTTCGCCAAGACCTGTTAACGCACGCATTAATAGAAAAATACCAAAGCTTGCAGCTAGTCCACTAAAATATGTTCCAACACCGAATAGTATATATCCAATAACTAAAACTCTCACTCTTCCAAACTTATCTGCTAAAAATCCAGTTGGAATTTGCATAAGTGCATAAGCGGCAAAAAATACAGTCGACATTAACCCTAATTGAGAATTATCAAGTCCCCATTCATCACCAATACTCCCCATAACTGGCGAAAGTATGTTTCGATCAGCATACATAAAAACCCAACCTAAAAAGAAAAGAAAAATAACAATTGCTGGATGTGTTTTTTTCATTCATATCCCCCTTAAGTTTTCCTAATATTGGGGTTATTATAACAACAAACATTACAGGAAAAGTCGTTTATGTTAGGCTTCCTTACATGGTTTTTTCGCATTATGAAATTAATATAACTATTTCATATCCGTTTCGAAAGAGTTTTTCATATTTTTATTCCCAAACGGGGTCTCGCCACATCGCCATCAAGCTAAGCATACCAAAGGGTAAAATGGTGGTGGGTTCTCATTGATTTTCTAAGACTACACCAAAAAGACGCATAGCAAATAAACCTATTGAATAAGTATTTTAAAATATCATTATGTAGATTTGAGATTTTGTGACATCGTACAATCATATACAACACCTAAGATATCAAAGACCGTTTTCTTCTCATATAGGTGAGATTTTGTCCATTTTTCTCCAAAAGGTAAAAAAGATGCAGAAAAATCTTTGATAATTCTTGAGTGGCCCCTGCGCGGGCTTGGCTTCGCCACGAGAAATGTATCCCTGGCCTTTGGGTTCCTCTCTTTATCTTCGGCCTTAGCCTTGTTCTCCTTGCCTTGCTTGTAGACTTGTTGTGATGTCCGAGCGAGCATAGGTCGCTACTTGCGGGGATTTAGCTGCCTTCTGTACTATCGTAGGTTGGACCTCATTCACCTCTTTATTACTTATATGAGTCCTAAAAGGTGTGTTCCTCTAAAACACATACGCTTTCCTTTTCATGCAAAAGAACATATACATGCAAACTGCTTTTTTCCATGTTCTCCCCTTGAAACCGGAGAAAAGAACGGGTTTGTGGTATGTCTCCTAAAAACACGAATTCATGTTTTAGTTTCTTTACTCGATCCCCAATTCCGGTTAACTTAACAGCTAGTTATCTTTTAATCCAGAATTTTTGACATGTTAAACCTGTGCTAGTGATGGCAATTAGGTGGGACTCCTAAAATAGTAAAATATATCCGATGTCTAATTATGGATGGTATACTATTATTTAGGTATATTTTCAAATTCAGAGGAGGTTATTCAATGAAAAAGGTACGGTTTGGAATATGGATGTTTGTTTCACTCGTTCTCATGCTATTTTTGCTTCCAGAAATATCAGTTAAGGCGACATCCGATCCGATCATTAAGGTTAAATTAAAAAGCTATCTTGGTAACAAATCTGAGATTACCGTCGAACCGGAAGTCACGTACACTACGAATCTAGCAAATGTAAAGCTAGAATCGAACAAGAAGTATACGTTGAGGGTCAGCGGGTACGGACATTGTTGTTCTGACAGATTCAAAAGAAATAGGCAAAGCTTCTGAGATTGAAGTGAAACCTGAAACAGGGAACGGTCCACTTTCGATTAATGGCCGTACATACTTAGGTAGTTTCCGTTTTATTATGGAAGATGGGAAATTCATCCGTCCGTATAACTCAATTGGTCTTGAAGATTATTTAAAAGGGGTTGTTCCAGCTGAAATGCCGGCTTTATGGAATCAGGAAGCCTTAAAGGCACAGGCTGTTGCGGCAAGAACCTATGCGATGAGCTACATTAACAGAACGCCCGATGACACAATGAGTTACCAGGTATACGGTGGCTACACTTGGCACGAAAACTCAACAAAAGCTGTTAAAGCAACAGAAGGTCAGGTCATTGGTTATGGTGAAAAACTACATATAGGTTCAGATGCACTTTTTTCCTCTAGCAATGGAGGGAAAACCGAGTCCAACAAAAATGTTTGGGTTGGTCCAGAGCTACCATATTTAATGGTTAAAGAAGATCCATATGATCCGCAAGCTGTCTGGAGTTTTAGTGTAAAAAAGCAACAAATAGACCTTACAAACTTAGATCTGACAAAAGCAGATACATGGTGGGCTAATACCAAGGAAACTGAACAAACACCAGTAATTTCTAATATAAGAGCATGGCTACAGAAAAATGGCTATACCGGCAAAGACATTAAAATAACTGCTGTCCCTCATCTATCCCTTCACGCACTAACAAGTGGCGGCAGGGTGAGTAAAGGAAGTATTACGATTGAATTTATAGTGAAAGAAAAGGGGAAAGCGCTACAGCAAAGTGTAATATTAGAAGATGTAACGGCTTCGAAAATTAGAGACATTATCGGTCTGAGTTTCATGAAAAGCTTTTTAGTAGACAAAGTGGATACTGCAAGGGATGTGATTAACGTTTCAGGCAAGGGCTACGGCCATGGTGTCGGACTAAGTCAGTATGGAGCGAAAAAGGCTGGCGAAAAGGGAAATACGTATCACGAGATTCTTGCTTTCTATTATGAAGGGACAAGCTTAAAACAAGCTTATGAGCCAGAGCCTGAAGAAGTAGAACCAGTCAAGCCGGACCCTGCACCTGTCATTCCAACCCCAATCCCAACACCAGTTCCGGACCCTGCACCTAAGGATGAAACAGCACCAGCGATTAAAGATATAAAAACGTATTACGATTCTAAAACAAACCAAGTCAAAATAACCTTTGATACAAATGAAAAAGCGAAGGTGACAGTGGAAGTTAAGGATGAAAAAGAGCAAATCATCGCTTCTCTTGTCAAAGGGGATCAAAAGCCATCAGGATCGCAATTAGCCATTTGGGATGCATCGAAGGTAAGTAACGGTTCATACTCCTTTGAAGTTAGAGCGATTGATAGTAGTAATAATGCAAGTTCAGCATCTGTTCCATTTTCATTAACAAAGCCCGACACAGCGGCTCCAGTTATTAAAAATACAAATACCTCATATGACTCAAAAACGAATAAAGTTTTCCTGAAGTATGAGATCAATGAAAAATCAAAGGTTATCGTTCAAGTAAAAGATGCAAAAGGCAAAATCCAAGCTACTCCGATCAATAATGCAGAGAAAAATGCCGGTGTCCAATGGACATCGTGGAATGTATCGAAGGTTTCGAACGGTAAGTATTCATTTGAAATTGCAACGATCGACAGAAATCAAAATAAAAGCTCAGCAACGGTTCCATTTACATTAACGAAACCCGATACAACGGCACCTTCCATTAATCATATAAAAACCTCATATGATTCAAAAACGAGTAAAGTTGATTTGAAGTATGATATTAACGAAAGGGCGAAGGTCACCGTTCAAGTAAAAGATGCAAAAGGCAAAATCTTGGTGACACTAACCAATAATGCAGAGAAAAATGCCGGTATCCAAAGTGCATCATGGAATGTAACAAAGGAATCGAACGGAAAGTATACATTTACCATTACAGCGATTGATCCAAGCAAGAACAAACGTACAACGACGACTTCCTACACATTAAACAAACCGGCAGCGAAGAATTTGACTGGCAAGGTCAATGCTACGAAGTTAAATGTCCGTTCCAAACCATCAACATCAGGGAAAGTTCTTGGCTCTTTGAAGAAAAACCAAATCGTTACCGTAATTACTAAGAGCAGTTCTTGGTACAAAATTCAGTACGGTAAGGGAACAGGTTATGTACACGCAAATTACCTAACGAACGTCCGATAACGAATTCGATCAGTGAAACGGGCATCAAAATTTAGAGCATTGAAAAGACCATGATTTTTTATAAGTCATGGTCTTCTTTTATAAAATTATTTCCGATACTGTACTGTGGTAATAAAGATTGATCAAAATGGAACTTTTCTGGTGATTTATTATACAGTTGGGCCTTTGCTCTTGCACGTCCCTCAGCCGTTCTTTTAACATCAGATCCCGTTCTCAGCGATTCCCTTAGCATGGAAAACATTTGTTTCCCAGCTGGTGAAAAGAAATCGTTCCTCTGGAAAACATATGGGACGTATTTTAAAGGTGGATAAAAATTGCGGTTGGTTTAAGAGGAGATACATCCCTTCTCATTAAAGCTGGGGCAGGCGTAAAAGAGATTCAAGAAAGATTAGGGCATTCAGACATAGACACGACGATGAACATTTACGCTCATATGACCAAAAATATCGAAGAAAAGACCTCCCATAAGTTCAGTGAACTTACGAAAGGCCTCCTCTAATTGGTGAAATAAAGTTGTTTCAAAAACTGAAAGTTAGCAAAAAGTTAGCATTTGATCGTATTAAAACTTACAAAACCTTATATATCAAGGTTTATAAGTGTTTATTACATCATGCCGCCCATGCCGCCCATGCCGCCCATATCAGGCATGCCCATGCCGCCAGCACCAGCAGGTTCTGGTTTGTCAGCAACAACAGCTTCTGTTGTTAAGAACATAGCTGCTACAGAACCAGCGTTTTGTAGAGCTGAACGAGTTACTTTAGTAGGATCGACGATACCGGATGCAATCATGTTGACCCATTCGCCAGTAGCTGCGTTGAAGCCAGTACCTACTGCTTCGCCTTTAAGGCGCTCTACGATTACAGAGCCTTCAAGTCCAGCATTGTGAGCGATTTGACGAACAGGCTCTTCGATGGCACGAAGAACGATTTTCACGCCTGTTGCTACGTCGCCTTCCGCTTGAATTTCAGCGATTTTATTGTATACGTTAAGAAGTGCTGTACCACCACCGGCTACGATGCCTTCTTCAACAGCGGCACGAGTGGAGTTCAATGCATCTTCAATACGAAGTTTACGTTCTTTTAATTCCGTTTCAGTAGCTGCACCGACTTTGATTACCGCTACGCCACCAGCTAATTTAGCAAGGCGTTCTTGTAATTTTTCACGGTCGAATTCAGAAGTTGTTTCTTCTAATTGAACACGGATTTGGTTTACACGAGCTTGAATTTGAGCTGTATTTCCAGCACCTTCAACGATCGTTGTATTTTCTTTTGTAACAACCACTTTAGACGCACGGCCTAATGAATCGATTGTTGCAGATTTAAGGTCAAGTCCGATTTCTTCAGTGATTACTTCGCCGCCTGTAAGAGCTGCGATGTCTTCAAGCATTGCTTTACGACGGTCACCGAATCCAGGAGCTTTAACCGCAACTGCGTTGAATGTTCCACGAAGTTTGTTCACAACAAGAGTTGCAAGCGCTTCGCCTTCTACATCTTCAGCAATCAATAATAGCGGTTTCCCTTGTTGAACAACTTGCTCAAGTACAGGAAGGATTTCTTGGATATTCGTGATTTTTTTATCTGTGATCAAGATATATGGATTCTCAAGGACAGCTTCCATTTTATCTGAATCAGTAACCATGTATGGAGAAGCATACCCACGATCGAACTGCATACCTTCTACTACGTCCAACTCAGTTGTGAAACCTTTAGACTCTTCGATTGTGATGACGCCGTCGTTACCAACGCGCTCCATTGCTTCCGCAATCAGTTGTCCCACTTCTTCATCAGCTGAAGAGATGGCAGCAACTTGTGCGATTGATTCTTTGTTTTCAACAGGTTGGGAAATGGCTTTCAATTCTGCAATTGCAGTATTGACCGCTTTCTCGATTCCTTTACGGATACCCATTGGGTTAGCACCAGCTGTTACGTTTTTAAGACCTTCACGGATCATCGCTTGAGCAAGAACCGTTGCAGTAGTTGTACCGTCACCAGCTACGTCGTTTGTTTTGCTTGCTACTTCAGCAACCAATTTCGCACCCATGTTTTCGAATGCATCTTCTAATTCGATTTCTTTAGCGATCGTCACACCGTCATTTGTGATAAGCGGTGAACCGAATTTTTTCTCAAGAACCACGTTACGACCTTTTGGTCCAAGCGTTACTTTAACTGCATCTGCAAGTGCGTCCACACCACGAAGCATGGAGCGGCGAGCTTCTTCACTAAATTTAATTTCTTTAGCCATTTATAAGTACCTCCCTAAAATTTTAAGAAAATTTTCGTTCAGTTAAGTATGATGTATAATTAGCCGATAACAGCTAGAATGTCGCTTTCACGTAAAATTAAGTATTCAGTGTCTTCGTATTTAACTTCAGTACCTGCATATTTTGAGAAGATAATTAGATCGCCTTGGGCAACCTCTAAAGCAACACGTTCGCCATTTTCAAGGACACGGCCAGTACCAACTGCTACTACCTTACCTTCTTGTGGCTTTTCTTTAGCAGTATCAGGAAGAACAATACCGCTTGCAGTTTTTTCTTCAGTTTGAACTAGTTCAATAATAACGCGATCACCTAATGGTTTTAACAAGTGAAACAACCTCCTCATATTCTCTTGATAATTTGTTTCATGATTATTAGCACTCTTCATCATCGAGTGCTAACACATTTATAATATTAAATAAACCGAGCCTTTTTTGCAAGTATCTTATTGAAAATTTTTTATTAATTTCTGATAAATTACGGGTATACTACTTTAGCATAATGATTTCCTTAACCAAGTAATTGAAATGTTTTATTAGGGGGTACCTTTAAGTGGAGTTCTGCCTCAATATTTGATACCATTTTGGAGTATGCGTTTATAGATGGTCCCCATATCAGGAACGTTCCAAGCGGAATGGGTGACTAAATAAAAGGAGTTTTCATTTTTGAAAAAAGAATATTGGTTCGTCATCATCACTTATATTGCCATGCAATTATCCAGTATTGTTGGGGTACCCATTTTCATGCTGATCGGGTCTTATACCGGAATGCCGGCTGATGAACTCGAAGTGAAGTCTGCAGCATACTGGATAGTTTTCAGTTTTCTCGCTGCTTTATTCTTGATTCTTTTTTTAATGAGAAAAGATATGAGGGAAAAGTTGGACACGAGAAATCAAACTTCCGTTCCCATGTCCGTATTATGGTCAATTGCAGGAGTTTTCATGGCTCTTTTTGCGCAAAGCATTGCCGGCAGCATTGAACAAATGCTTGGGGTGGAGTCTGAATCTGAAAATACGCAGCAACTCATTTCACTCATTTACAAAGTCCCCATGGTCATTTTCGTCACTTCAGTAATTGGACCTATATTGGAAGAATTAATTTTCCGGAAAATCATTTTCGGATCACTTCATAAACGCTTTAACTTCTTTATTTCAGCTTTAATCAGCTCAGTTATTTTCGGCTTGGCGCATGGTGAATTTGAACATCTTCTTTTATATACAGCAATGGGCTTCACCTTTGCTTTCCTTTATGCAAAAACAGGCCGCATTCTCGTTTCCATGAGCGCTCATATTGCAATGAATACGCTTGTTATCATCCTTCAAGTGGTATATCGGGAGGATATTGAGAAGATGCTAGATACTGCACAGGCCTTCATCGGAGGTTTATTATGAAACGTCAATCACCATTATTCATGGGCATCATCTATGCAGGCTTAGGAGCTCTTTTTACAGCTATCGCGATTCAAACCGTCAATTCTTCCGGATGGGGAATCTTTGCCTACATACTTGTCCTTATTGCAACTCTTGACTTTGGATCGGGATTACGCATGATCATGCTGCACTTTAAGATTAAAGCCGCACAAAAAAATAAGAAAAAATAAAAAAAAGCTGCAATGATGCAGCGTTCAGACTGTAGACAAACTCGATGAAAGTTGAGTTTGTCTACAGTTTTTTTATGGCTTTTACAATTTGGACGTTGATTTCCGCTCCAGGTACGCGCTTTTCCCGCAGGTGTCTCGCACCTTCCTCTCCAATCAACTTCGTTATAAAATTTAGATAGAAACCATACCTTAGGAATTGAAGGTTTTGCTTTGGACCAGTTGGTTCGGGATCAGCATTTGATGAAAGATACGTTTTATGAACCCCTTTCTCCTACAGTCTCTTTAAAATAGAAGGATTAAAACTTGAAGTGATGAGGATGCTTTTTATTCTATATAGCTCAACTTGATTTGATTACTTTAGTCCAACTGGTGCCAGTGAACGATTTGGTTCGTAAAATTTTGGCAGCCTTTAATTAACCTCGGGCCAAAATTTCAAAAGGGGTGCGGAATTAAAAAATTCCGCACCCCTTTTGTATACAAACTGAACGATGCAATGATGCAGTGTTTTTTCATTCCTCTATTGCAGCTTCTTCCACTACAGGATAATGTTTCAGGAAGTAGATGAGCGACTGAAGCTCTACCGCCAGGTCAATGTGGTGAACCCTTATGGATGGAGGCACGGTCAGCCGTGCAGGAGTAAAATTCAATATTCCTTTTATATCAGCTTTGACTAAACGATCGGTTATTGTCTGGGCTACCTGTGCAGGCACTGTCAATATAGCCGCAGTAATATTATTTTCCTGCAATAGTGTATCGTTTTGATCCATATGATAGATGGGCACATCAGCTATTCGCTTGCCGACCTTTTCTTCAGAAACTTCGAAAGCCATTTCAATTTTAGTATTATTATTTTTCATGAAATTGTAATTTAAAAAAGCGGTTCCTAAATTTCCTACCCCGATTAAAGCGACTTTGGTCAATTCATCTTGATCTAGTGTTTTTCTAAAGAAGGATAATAAATAATTGACATTGTAGCCGTAGCCTTTTTTCCCAAGCGCGCCAAAGTAGGAAAAATCACGGCGAATGGTAGCAGAATCCACTTTTACAGCTTCGCTTAGCTCTGCCGAAGAAACTCTTTGTTTGCCTGAGGAATGTAAGTTCTTTAAAAATCGATAATACAATGGCAACCTTTTGGCTGTCGCCTGCGGTATCTTTGGGTCATGGTTCATTGTTCTTCCCCGCCTTCACACATGCTTTTCAACTTAATCTCTATCTGTTTGTTTTACTTGTCTTTTATAATCGTTACTGGAAACTCCGCCTGTTTTCTCCACTAAGAATGTAGGCCCGATCACCATTCCCTTATCAAGGGCCTTACACATGTCATAAACAGTCAAGGCAGTCACGGATGCAGCTGTTAACGCTTCCATTTCAACACCTGTACTCCCTTTTGTCTTAGCTTCCGTTTCAATCCTAAGCCTATATCCTTGTTCTTCTTTTTCCCAATCAAAGGCTATATTGACCCCTTGCAGAGCAATGGGATGGCACATCGGAATTATATTGGATGTATTTTTGCTGGCCATTATTCCTGCAACTTGTGCAACAGCCAGTACATCACCTTTTTTCATTTTCTGGTTCGTGACCAATTCATATATTTCATCATTCAATAAAATGCTCGATTGAGCTACTGCCGTCCGGGTTGTTTCAGGCTTAGCACTCACATCGACCATTTTGGCCCTGCCCTGTTCATTAAAATGCGTTAAGTTTCCCATTTAAGTAACCCCTCCTAAATCATACACTATTATTCCACTTTATGTAACAGCTTTTCTTTTAGCTTGGAACCAAGCTGTTGCCGATAATAACTAAAATACGTTACACTAACAATAATCAATTGAGGTGAAATCTATGATTTTATTACAAATCAATCAACTATCGAAATATTATGGAGCTGAACTTATTTTATCAAATATGAAGCTCGAAGTTCAAAATAAAGATCGAATTGCACTTGTCGGCCGAAATGGCGCCGGTAAATCCACTTTGCTAAAAATCATAGCCGGGCAGCTTTCCCATGATGGCGGTGAAATAATCAAACCAAAAGGCGTCACCATCGGCTATATGGCCCAGGATACGGGATTGGAATCCGAACTGACCATTTGGGATGAGATGCTGACTGTATTCACGGACCTTATAGAGCAAGAAAAGGAACTGCGTCGCCTTGAGGCTGATATGGCCAGACCTGACATCTTTGAAAACGAAACAATTTACCAAAAAGTGCTGAATGAATACGACACTTTGATGGTGGCATTCAAAGAGAAGGGCGGTTATCAATATGAAGCGGATATCCGTTCCGTATTGCATGGACTTCAGTTTGCTGACTTTGACTATTCTACCCCAATTTCCACTTTAAGCGGTGGGCAAAAAACAAGGCTTGCATTAGGAAAACTGCTTTTAAGGAAACCGGATATATTGATTCTGGATGAGCCGACGAACCATTTGGATATCGAAACCCTCTCTTGGCTTGAACAATATTTACAAAGCTACCAGGGAGCTGTCCTTATTGTTTCCCATGACCGTTATTTTTTAGATAAAGTAGTAAACCTGGTATATGAGATTTCCCGGAATAACATGAAAAAATACCATGGTAATTATAGTTCTTACCTAGAGGGAAAAGCGGAAGATTATGAGCGGGACATGAAACTGTTCGAGAAGCAACAAGGGGAAATTGAAAAGCTTCGCGACTTTGTCCAACGTAATATCACAAGGGCTTCCACCACGAAAAGAGCACAAAGCAGACGCAAACAGCTCGAAAAGATGGATCTATTGGACAAGCCGCAAGGTGATGAAAAATCCGCGAATTTTTCTTTTCAAATTGAAAGGCAAAGCGGAAATGAAGTACTCCACCTTCAGGACCTGGCTATCGGATACGAAGGGGAAACTGTATCAAAGAATATAAATTCCCGGATGACAAAAGGAGAGAGCATAGCTCTTGTTGGCCCAAATGGAGTCGGAAAATCAACGTTACTGAAAACGATCATCTCTAATCTGCCTGCACTTTCTGGGGACTTCCGTTTTGGAACGAACGTAGAAGTCAGCTACTACGATCAAGAACAAGCTAACCTTGTTTCCAATAAACGCGTACTCAATGAATTATGGGACGACTATCCCCTTAAACCGGAAAAGGACATTCGCACCGTACTCGGTAATTTCCTATTTAGCGGGGACGATGTTTTGAAAATCGTTTCCACACTAAGCGGGGGCGAAAAGGCTCGGCTTGCGCTAGCCAAAATGATGATGGAAAAAGGGAATTTTTTAATTCTTGATGAACCAACAAACCATTTGGACCTCGATAGTAAATTGGTGCTTGAAAACGCATTGATCGATTATCCGGGAACTATTCTATTCGTTTCACATGACCGTTATTTCATAAATCGGATAGCAACGAAAGTGATAGAACTCTCCAAAGACGGCAATGAAGAATTCCTCGGTGATTATGATTACTATTTAGAGAAGAAACAGGAGCAAGCGGAAATCCAAGCACTTGAACAGCAGGATCAGGCGAAAACATTAGATACAGCCGTAGAAAAAACAAATTACAAAATTGATAAAGAAGCAAAAAAAGCTGAACGCCAGCGAAAACGTCGCATTGAGGAAATCGAGACAGCCATGGAGCTTCTTGAAACCGAAATAAACGAATATAATGACCTCCTTTGTGATCCAAATGTTTTCCAGGATCACGAAAAAGTAATGGAAGTCCAAGCAAAGCTTGATAATGCACAGGAAAGTTTGGACCAGCTTCTCGAAGAATGGGCTGAACTGGAAGAATGACAATTGACCGAGTCAAATGACTCGGTCTTTTCTTTTCCAATTAAACTGTTTCACGAAAGTTATCCACAAACTTGTTAACAAATCACTTACCGCTCATTAGCCATTAATTTGAGTTATACACATTATCCACAGAAACATATCCACTTATCCACAAAAACACCACTTTATACACATGCATTATGATTATCAAAAAAACTTTATCCACAGAATATTCTATTTTTTTATTAACAGGACAAAAAAGACAGGATTCCGAAGTTTGGGATCCTGCCTTCTCGTCAATTAAAATGCTTCTATATCCAATCCAGGATTTCCGTTCAAGTCCAAACCAGATCGTTTTCCCTTTTCAAACATGACACTGCCAGCAGCACCGATCATGGCGGCATTGTCCGTACAAAGATAGAGGGGCGGAATGGATATATCCATAGGTAAATCATTAAAAGCTTCCGTTAATGCTTCCCTAAGGCCTTTATTTGCCGCAACTCCTCCAGCAAGCAATACCTGCTTCACATTATATTCCTTTGCAGCCTTTACAGCTTTCATTACAAGCACTTCTATGACGCTTGCTTGGAAACTTGCAGCTAAATCTTTAGGTTCAATTTTTTCCCCGCGCTGTTCTGCATTATGCAAAGTGTTGATCACAGCTGATTTCAACCCGCTGAAAGAAAAGTCATAGCTGCCATCCAACCATGCCCGAGGCAGTTTCAAAGATGGTGAGCCTTCTTGTGCAAGCCTATCGATATGAGGCCCACCAGGATAAGGGAGCCCCAAGGTTCGAGCCACTTTATCATACGCCTCTCCTGCTGCATCATCCCGCGTCTCCCCTATCACCTTGAACGAACCCGGTTCTTCTAAAAGCACCAATTCCGTATGACCTCCCGAAACGACCAAAGAAAGCGCAGGATATTCGATCTCCTGAATAAGTCGATTTGCATAGATATGACCCGCGATATGATGCGTACCGACAATCGGGATTCCATGTGCGAAAGCTACAGCCTTCGCCGCATTCACACCTATTAATAGTGCCCCTACAAGTCCGGGACCTTCTGTAACGGCAATGGCATCCAAGTCTTCATATGTAACACCGGCTTGTAGCAGTGCTTCTTCAAGAACAATCGTAATTTGTTCTACATGATGACGGGATGCTATTTCTGGGACGACACCGCCAAAACGTTTATGGCTTTCGATTTGTGAAGCCACGACATTACTCAGTATCTCCGTTCCATTTTTTATGACAGCTGCCGCAGTTTCATCGCAGCTCGTTTCAATTCCTAATATAAATTGATCTTTTTTCATGAAAAATTCACCCACATAACATAAGCATCTTCTTGATTGTCTGTATAATAATTTTTTCGGATTCCACCCTTTTGGAAACCTAGTTTTTCATAAAGCGAAATGGCTACTGCATTACTGACACGGACCTCAAGCGTCATCCTCACCACACCCATCGAAATGGAGATTTCAATCATCTTCCTGAGCAAAGCTTCTCCAAGCTTTTGCCCTCGGTATTCAGGTAATATCGCTATATTGGTAATGTGCGATTCATCAATGACGATCCATGCACCGCAATAACCGGCAATGTTCCCTTCATCCTCTATCACCATGTATACAGCATATTGATTATGATTCAATTCATTAAAAAAGGCTTCCCGGCTCCAAGGTAAAGTAAAGGACTGCTTTTCCACATTAAGCACTTGGTCGATATCTTCCGTATTCATCTTTCGGAACGTCAATGTTTTACTCATAATAATCGGTCGCTTTCCTTGTTTATTTCCCCTGCTGTTCAAGCCACTTAGCTTCTGCTTCAGCCATCCGGATATAATTCGGTACAAACTGGTGAACATCCACTTCAGTCTTATCAAGGCCAATAAAGGCCAGTTCGCTTGGCCTTGAATTATATGACTGTACTGGAGCAAATACCGCTAATTCGCCTAATGCATCCGTAATTGCATCCCGATGGATGTCCACATCTTGACCAACAAATAAAACAGGACGATTTAATTCCTTCAATTGAATCGCCCAATCAGAGGATAGTATATTACAATCTTCAATGACTGTCTTTAGAGAATCCTTTTCCATTTCATATAATCCAGTATAAATCTGCCCTCTTCTTGCATCGAATAAGGGAGATATCAACCCGTTAAAATAACGTCCATTAGCAGCTAAAACCTCTAAGCTGGAAACACCTGATAACGGAATCTGAAGCGTCCAGGCCAAGCTTTTCGCAATCGTCACTCCAATCCTGACCCCTGTATAGGAGCCTGGACCTTGAGCGACCACTATCTTAGTCAATTCCTTCGGTTTAGTATCACAATCCCTCAGCAACGTTTCAATTGCTGGCATTACCCGCACCGAATGATTTTTCTTTAAGTTCGTCGTATACTCGCCAATTACTTGACTCCCGTTAACCAGTGCAATCCCTAATGTAAAATTCGATGTATCTATAGCTAAAACCTTCATCAAATAATCTCCTTACATAACTTTACATATCGTTCGCCTTTGGCTTCCAAAACAATACGCCTGCTTGTATCGCCCAGACGATAAATATAAATGGTCAAGATTTCCTCTGGAAGGTGATCCTTTATTAAATGGGCCCATTCAACGACAGTCACACCATAACCATCAAAATATTCATCAAAGCCTAAATCTTCTTCGGATTCACTTACCCTATAGACATCCATATGATATAAAGGCAAGCGACCCATGTACTCCTTTATTATAGTAAAGGTAGGGCTATTCACCATTCTGGTAACACCTAATCCTTTAGCCAGCACTTTTGTGAATGCCGTCTTCCCTGCACCCAAGTCACCTTCTAAAGCCAGCACATCTCCACTCGAAAGCTTTTGTGCCAATTTATGCGCAAATTGCGCTGTTTCTTCCTCATTCTGAGAAATCAATTCAACATGTTGCATATATCAATCACCTTTATCATTATTAGGAAAACGTCCTATAGTTCATGTCGAGTACCATAAACGCAATATTATGGAACAACAACCATTCTATATGTAGTTTACCTTGTTTCAAAAGAAGAAACAAATAAGTTAGGGACATAATTATTCGAATTTCAGATAAAACAAAAAAACGAAACCTAAGTTTCGTTTTTTTCATGATTGCGGGGACAGGATTTGAACCTGCGACCTTCGGGTTATGAGCCCGACGAGCTACCGGACTGCTCCACCCCGCGACGGTATAAATGTTACTTTTATAAATTAAGTATTCCCATTTACTCAAAAAGAATACAAAGATTATAGCTTGGCGGCGTCCTACTCTCACAGGGGGAAACCCCCAACTACCATCGGCGCTGAAGAGCTTAACTGCCGTGTTCGGAATGGGAACGGGTGTGACCTCTTCGCTATCGCCACCAAACATTATATCTTTTTTACATTACATCCATTATCATATCATGTATGAGATCAGAATGCAAGAAGAAAATTTCATTCCTTCAAAACTAGATAATATTAGAAGGTATTTCAGATAAAACAAAAAAACGAAACCTAAGTTTCGTTTTTTTCATGATTGCGGGGACAGGATTTGAACCTGCGACCTTCGGGTTATGAGCCCGACGAGCTACCGGACTGCTCCACCCCGCGACGGTATAAATGTTACTTTTATAAATTAAGTATTCCCATTTACTCAAAAAGAATACAAAGATTATAGCTTGGCGGCGTCCTACTCTCACAGGGGGAAACCCCCAACTACCATCGGCGCTGAAGAGCTTAACTGCCGTGTTCGGAATGGGAACGGGTGTGACCTCTTCGCTATCGCCACCAAACATAAAAGGAACGTTGTTCCTTCAAAACTAGATAATAAGAAGGTATTTCATTTTTTTAAAGCGTTGGTTAAGTCCTCGATCTATTAGTATCAGTCAGCTCCACATGTCGCCACGCTTCCACCTCTGACCTATCAACCTGATCATCTTTCAGGGATCTTACTAGCTTGCGCCATGGGAAATCTCATCTTGAGGGGGGCTTCATGCTTAGATGCTTTCAGCACTTATCCCGTCCGCACGTAGCTACCCAGCTATGCCTTTGGCAAGACAACTGGTACACCAGCGGTGCGTCCATCCCGGTCCTCTCGTACTAAGGACAGCTCCTCTCAAATTTCCTGCGCCCGCGACGGATAGGGACCGAACTGTCTCACGACGTTCTGAACCCAGCTCGCGTACCGCTTTAATGGGCGAACAGCCCAACCCTTGGGACCGACTACAGCCCCAGGATGCGATGAGCCGACATCGAGGTGCCAAACCTCCCCGTCGATGTGGACTCTTGGGGGAGATAAGCCTGTTATCCCCGGGGTAGCTTTTATCCGTTGAGCGATGGCCCTTCCATGCGGAACCACCGGATCACTAAGCCCGACTTTCGTCCCTGCTCGACTTGTAGGTCTCGCAGTCAAGCTCCCTTGTGCCTTTACACTCTACGAATGATTTCCAACCATTCTGAGGGAACCTTTGGGCGCCTCCGTTACTCTTTAGGAGGCGACCGCCCCAGTCAAACTGCCCACCTGACACTGTCTCCCACCCCGATAAGGGGCGCGGGTTAGAATTTCAATACAGCCAGGGTAGTATCCCACCAACGCCTCCACCGAAGCTAGCGCTCCGGCTTCTCAGGCTCCTACCTATCCTGTACAAGCTGTACCAAAATTCAATATCAGGCTGCAGTAAAGCTCCACGGGGTCTTTCCGTCCTGTCGCGGGTAACCTGCATCTTCACAGGTACTATAATTTCACCGAGTCTCTCGTTGAGACAGTGCCCAGATCGTTACACCTTTCGTGCGGGTCGGAACTTACCCGACAAGGAATTTCGCTACCTTAGGACCGTTATAGTTACGGCCGCCGTTTACTGGGGCTTCGGTTCAAAGCTTCGCTTGCGCTAACCTCTCCCCTTAACCTTCCAGCACCGGGCAGGTGTCAGCCCCTATACTTCGCCTTGCGGCTTCGCAGAGACCTGTGTTTTTGCTAAACAGTCGCCTGGGCCTATTCACTGCGGCTTTTCTGGGCTATTCACCCTAAAAAGCACCCCTTCTCCCGAAGTTACGGGGTCATTTTGCCGAGTTCCTTAACGAGAGTTCTCTCGCACACCTTAGGATTCTCTCCTCGCCTACCTGTGTCGGTTTGCGGTACGGGCACCTTACATCTCACTAGAGGCTTTTCTTGGCAGCGTGGAATCAGGAACTTCGGTACTATATTTCCCTCGCCATCACAGCTCCGCCTTAATGGAAACGGGATTTGCCTCGTTTCCGGCCTAACTGCTTGGACGCGCATATCCAACAGCGCGCTTACCCTATCCTTCTGCGTCCCCCCATCGTTCAAACGATGTATAGGTGGTACAGGAATATCAACCTGTTGTCCATCGCCTACGCCTTTCGGCCTCGGCTTAGGTCCCGACTAACCCTGAGCGGACGAGCCTTCCTCAGGAAACCTTAGGCATTCGGTGGAAGGGATTCTCACCCTTCTTTCGCTACTCATACCGGCATTCTCACTTCTAAGCGCTCCACCAGTCCTTCCGGTCTGACTTCAACGCCCTTAGAACGCTCTCCTACCATCGACACCATACGGTGTCAATCCACAGCTTCGGTGATACGTTTAGCCCCGGTACATTTTCGGCGCGGAGTCACTCGACCAGTGAGCTATTACGCACTCTTTAAATGGTGGCTGCTTCTGAGCCAACATCCTGGTTGTCTAAGCAACTCCACATCCTTTTCCACTTAACGTATACTTTGGGACCTTAGCTGGTGGTCTGGGCTGTTTCCCTTTCGACTACGGATCTTATCACTCGCAGTCTGACTCCCAAGAATAAGTATTTGGCATTCGGAGTTTGACTGAATTCGGTAACCCGTTGGGGGCCCCTAGTCCAATCAGTGCTCTACCTCCAATACTCTCATCTTGAGGCTAGCCCTAAAGCTATTTCGGAGAGAACCAGCTATCTCCAGGTTCGATTGGAATTTCTCCGCTACCCACACCTCATCCCCGCACTTTTCAACGTGCGTGGGTTCGGGCCTCCATTCAGTGTTACCTGAACTTCACCCTGGACATGGGTAGATCACCTGGTTTCGGGTCTACGACCTCATACTCATTCGCCCTATTCAGACTCGCTTTCGCTGCGGCTCCGTCTTATCAACTTAACCTCGCATGAAATCGTAACTCGCCGGTTCATTCTACAAAAGGCACGCCATTACCCATTAACGGGCTTTGACTACTTGTAGGCACACGGTTTCAGGATCTATTTCACTCCCCTTCCGGGGTGCTTTTCACCTTTCCCTCACGGTACTGGTTCACTATCGGTCACTAGGGAGTATTTAGCCTTGGGAGATGGTCCTCCCTGCTTCCGACGGGATTTCTCGTGTCCCGCCGTACTCAGGATCCACTCAGGAGGGAACGAAGTTTCAACTACAGGGTTTTTACCTTCTTTGACGGACCTTTCCAGATCACTTCATTTACCCCGTTCCTTTGTAACTCCATGTTGAGTGTCCTACAACCCCAAGAGGCAAGCCTCTTGGTTTGGGCTAATTCCGTTTCGCTCGCCGCTACTCAGGAAATCGCATTTGCTTTCTCTTCCTCCGGGTACTTAGATGTTTCAGTTCCCCGGGTCTGCCTTCAGTACCCTATGTATTCAGGTAAAGATACTGTTCCATTACGAACAGTGGGTTTCCCCATTCGGAAATCTCCGGATCAAAGCTTACTTACAGCTCCCCGAAGCATATCGGTGTTAGTCCCGTCCTTCATCGGCTCCTAGTGCCAAGGCATCCACCGTGCGCCCTTTCTAACTTAACCGTTAAAAAAGATCTTACAGATGCTTTGAAAAAAATTAATTGCCTTCTATCTATTATCTAGTTTTCAAGGAACAAAGCAGAAAGAATCCATCACATCGTGATGTTTATCTTTCCTATCTGAATGAATTACTCATTCAAAACTGAACAAAACAAAAGCGCTCTCGTAATTATCCTTAGAAAGGAGGTGATCCAGCCGCACCTTCCGATACGGCTACCTTGTTACGACTTCACCCCAATCATCTGTCCCACCTTAGGCGGCTGGCTCCATGAAGGTTACCTCACCGACTTCGGGTGTTACAAACTCTCGTGGTGTGACGGGCGGTGTGTACAAGGCCCGGGAACGTATTCACCGCGGCATGCTGATCCGCGATTACTAGCGATTCCGGCTTCATGTAGGCGAGTTGCAGCCTACAATCCGAACTGAGAATGGCTTTATGGGATTCGCTTACCTTCGCAGGTTTGCAGCCCTTTGTACCATCCATTGTAGCACGTGTGTAGCCCAGGTCATAAGGGGCATGATGATTTGACGTCATCCCCACCTTCCTCCGGTTTGTCACCGGCAGTCACCTTAGAGTGCCCAACTGAATGCTGGCAACTAAGATCAAGGGTTGCGCTCGTTGCGGGACTTAACCCAACATCTCACGACACGAGCTGACGACAACCATGCACCACCTGTCACTCTGTCCCCCGAAGGGGAAAGCCCTATCTCTAGGGTTGTCAGAGGATGTCAAGACCTGGTAAGGTTCTTCGCGTTGCTTCGAATTAAACCACATGCTCCACCGCTTGTGCGGGCCCCCGTCAATTCCTTTGAGTTTCAGCCTTGCGGCCGTACTCCCCAGGCGGAGTGCTTAATGCGTTAGCTGCAGCACTAAAGGGCGGAAACCCTCTAACACTTAGCACTCATCGTTTACGGCGTGGACTACCAGGGTATCTAATCCTGTTTGCTCCCCACGCTTTCGCGCCTCAGTGTCAGTTACAGACCAGAAAGTCGCCTTCGCCACTGGTGTTCCTCCAAATCTCTACGCATTTCACCGCTACACTTGGAATTCCACTTTCCTCTTCTGCACTCAAGTTCCCCAGTTTCCAATGACCCTCCACGGTTGAGCCGTGGGCTTTCACATCAGACTTAAGGAACCACCTGCGCGCGCTTTACGCCCAATAATTCCGGACAACGCTTGCCACCTACGTATTACCGCGGCTGCTGGCACGTAGTTAGCCGTGGCTTTCTGGTTAGGTACCGTCAAGGTACCAGCAGTTACTCTGGTACTTGTTCTTCCCTAACAACAGAACTTTACGACCCGAAGGCCTTCTTCGTTCACGCGGCGTTGCTCCGTCAGACTTTCGTCCATTGCGGAAGATTCCCTACTGCTGCCTCCCGTAGGAGTCTGGGCCGTGTCTCAGTCCCAGTGTGGCCGATCACCCTCTCAGGTCGGCTACGCATCGTCGCCTTGGTGAGCCATTACCTCACCAACTAGCTAATGCGCCGCGGGCCCATCTATAAGTGACAGCGTAAACCGTCTTTCCATCTTCTCTCATGCGAGAAAAGAACGTATCCGGTATTAGCTCCGGTTTCCCGAAGTTATCCCAGTCTTATAGGCAGGTTGCCCACGTGTTACTCACCCGTCCGCCGCTAATCTCAGGGAGCAAGCTCCCATCGATTCGCTCGACTTGCATGTATTAGGCACGCCGCCAGCGTTCGTCCTGAGCCAGGATCAAACTCTCCGAAGAAATGTTTGACTTGCTCATTTGCTTTTTTAATAGTGTGTGCTCACTTAAAATTTAACGTTGGCGCTTTGTTTTGTTCAGTTTTCAAAGAGCAATAATAATGGAGCGGGTGAAGAGAATCGAACTCTCATCATCAGCTTGGAAGGCTGAGGTTTTACCACTAAACTACACCCGCATTTAATTTTAAAATATTTTCAGAAAGAATGGTCGGGAAGACAGGATTCGAACCTGCGACCCCTTGGTCCCAAACCAAGTGCTCTACCAAGCTGAGCTACTTCCCGTAAAATATGGTGCGCCCGGCGGGAGTCGAACCTACAACCTTCTGATTCGTAGTCAGATGCTCTATCCAATTGAGCTACGGGCGCTAATTTCTATGATGTTATTGGTGCGGCCGAGAGGAGTCGAACCTCCACGGGGTTTCCCCCACTAGGCCCTCAACCTAGCGCGTCTGCCATTCCGCCACGACCGCGAAAGCGACTTTGTAAGTTTAACACCTTTTCAACTTGATGTCAAGAAGAAAAATATCAGTGCGGGTGAAGGGACTTGAACCCCCACGCCTTGCGGCGCCAGATCCTAAGTCTGGTGCGTCTGCCAATTCCGCCACACCCGCGAAAACAAATGGTGAGCCATGAAGGATTCGAACCTTCGACCCTCTGATTAAAAGTCAGATGCTCTACCAACTGAGCTAATGGCTCTAAATATAATGGCTGGGCTAGAAGGGATCGAACCTTCGCATGACGGAATCAAAATCCGTTGCCTTACCGCTTGGCTATAGCCCAATAATCAAATACTAATTAACAGTCAGAATAATATTATATCACGATAACATTATTTTTACAAGTGTTTTTTAAAAAATTAATGGCGGTCCCGACGGGAATCGAACCCGCGATCTCCTGCGTGACAGGCAGGCATGTTAACCGCTACACCACGGGACCAGTATTGTGATTATTTAAAAGAAAGTGACCCATACGGGATTCGAACCCGTGTTACCGCCGTGAAAGGGCGGTGTCTTAACCGCTTGACCAATGGGCCTTGATAAAATATGTAACTGGCGGAGAAGGAGGGATTTGAACCCTCGCGCCGCTTACGCGACCTACACCCTTAGCAGGGGCGCCTCTTCAGCCTCTTGAGTACTTCCCCAAAAAAAATGGCTCCGCAGGTAGGACTCGAACCTACGACCGTTCGGTTAACAGCCGAATGCTCTACCACTGAGCTACTGCGGAATAATGAAAATTGGGTTCCTTTTTCACGCTCAAGGACCTAAGTGTTTGTCGTTAAGAACAAGTTGTTATCTTGTCGACTCTTATGATTATAAAGAGGTTGCAACTTAAAGTCAAGGGTTCTTTTGTATTTTTTTATATTTTTGTTTTTCACTCCCTAAACCCTTGGTAAATCAATGTTCCACGACATTTACCACAAACGAAACGGGTAGTGTCGATTCGTTTTTTTCTTATATACACCTGCTGACAGTCTTCACATTTATATTGAATAGTATTCATCTTTTTCTTTAATTGGTTAGACGGTAGCGCCTCGCAAAATCTCGGTGCCCCCACTTTTTTGAGTAAATGCTTAAAGTCAGCATCACGATGCTGGTACCCTTTCTTCTCGATGTGCAGATGATAATGGCACAATTCATGCTTAATGATTCCAATGATTTCTTCCACACCGCGTTCTTCAAGATATTTCTTATTGATTTCTATATTGTGTGAACGGAGCAAGTATCGGCCTCCTGTTGTTCGGAGACGCGGATTAAAACTGGCTTGGTGTCTAAAGGCCTTTTTAAAGTCTTTCAACGAAGTTTCTTCTACTAGTTTTTGCAATTGCCGATTATCCATTTCCCCCTCCCTTTCCTTGGTAACATGACAACCCATTATAACATAGACTAATAACACAATAGGAAACTAAGGGAGGAAAAGCTATGCCTAATTGGTTCCAGAATCAAATCCGCAAAGCCTTTTATGAAAAGGATTATTATCAAGTGAAGATGTTGAATCAATGTTGGTTTTTTTATCAAAAAAAAGAAAGTCTCAGGTTATAGATTCAACTTTGTTCAAAATATAAATACATCACTTCAAAAAAACCCCTTCTAATATAGAAGGAGCTTACCATAGGCTAGTTTTGATCCTTTGGCTCGAGCATCGTTAAAGATACCCTTTGCTTTTGGGAGTCAACCTGTTCGACCCAAACCGTTACAACATCCCCAACGGCAACTACATCCAATGGGTGCTTTACAAACCGGTTGCTCAGTTTAGAAATATGCACCAGTCCATCCTGTTTAACACCGATGTCCACAAACGCACCGAAATCCACAACATTCCTCACTGTACCTTGTAATTCCATCCCAGTTTGCAGATCCTCCATTTTTAGTACATCCTGCTTAAGCAGCGGTTTTGATAATTCATCCCGAGGATCTCTTCCCGGTTTCATCAAATCATCTATGATATCTTTAATCGTAATTTCCCCAATTTCCAATTCATTGACCAAATCAGCCGGATTTAGTTTACCTAACTCTTCATTCAGTGCATTACTGCCTAAATCCTCAGATTTGAATCCCATTTTCTTCAATAATTTATTCACGGCACTGTAGTTCTCAGGATGTATCGCGGTTTGATCCAAAGGCTCATCTCCATTAATGATACGTAAGAACCCTATGCATTGTTCATACGTTTTGGCACCAAGTCGGGGAATCTTCTTTAATTGCTTCCTGCTTGAAAACTTCCCTTCCACTTCCCTTTTCTTCACGATATTTTGAGCAACCGATTTTGATAAACCAGCTACATATTGTAATAGAGATGATGAAGCGGTATTTACGTTCACTCCTACTTGGTTAACAGCTGTCTCCACGACAAATGTGAGGGATTCCGATAGCTTTTTCTGGGAAACGTCATGTTGATACTGCCCTACACCCACGGATTGGGGATCAATTTTAACAAGTTCCGCAAGGGGATCTTGAAGCCTTCTTCCTATCGATACGGCGCTTCGCTGTTCTACTTGAAGATCGGGAAACTCTTCACGGGCAATATCCGAGGCAGAATACACACTGGCTCCCGCTTCATTGACAATGATATAAGAAATATTCCCTTTCACTTCTTTTAGAATATCTGCAATGAATTGTTCTGATTCACGTGATGCCGTCCCATTGCCGATTGCGACAATCTCAACTGAGAATCGCTGAAGTATATCGATTGTTTTTTCGCGTGCAGCATTAAGCTTTGCAGCAGGTGGGTGCGGATAGATGACACTGATATCCAGTACCTTTCCTGTTTCATCAATGACAGCCAACTTACACCCAGTCCGGTAAGCTGGATCTAGAGCGAGGACCACTTTCCCTTTAAGCGGAGGCTGCAGGAGCAGGTTCCGTAGATTTTCAGAGAAAATATGGATAGCTTGATCCTCAGCTTTTTCCGTCAGCTCTTTCCTGATTTCCCTTTCTACAGATGGCAAAATCAAACGCTTGAGCCCATCTTCAATCGCTGATTTAAGTACACCTTGAGCTTCAGACTTGGTATTTTTAATGATTTTTCGTTCCAGATGACCAATGATGATTTCTGTACGGGGCAAAATGGATATTCGTAAAACCTCTTCCTTTTCGCCTCTATTAAGCGCCAAGACCCGATGCGGGACGATTCTTTGAACCGGCTCCTCATATTCATAATACATCTCGAAGATTTTTTTCTCGTCCTTCTCTTCATTTTTCACAACCGAAACCACTTTTCCGGCTTTGAAGATTTCAGCCCTTATCCACTTCCTTAATTCTGCATCATCGGAAATATGTTCAGCTATTATATCCTGCGCTCCTGAAATGGCCTCTTCAATAGAAGGAACTTCTTTTTCTGCCGATATGTATTCTGCAGCTTTATCGCTAACCCGTGCATGCAATTGACATTCAAGAAGCCAATTAGCAAGTGGTTCTAGCCCCTTTTCCTTAGCTACCGTTGCTTTCGTTCTCCTTTTTTGCTTGAATGGTCTGTATAAGTCCTCCACTTCCTGCAGCTTTGTCGCCTTCTCGATTTGCCTTGTTAACTCATCCGTCAATTTCCCCTGTTCACCAATCGAACGCGTAACTTCCACTTTCCTCTGACCAAGGTTTTCTAGATAGTTCCATCTTTCCATAATGGACCGAATTTGAACTTCATCTAACGAACCCGTCATTTCTTTTCTATACCGGGCAATAAAAGGGACTGTGTTGCCCTCTTGCAGCATCTGTATGACGTTTTGAACTTGATGACTCTTTAGAGTTAGCTCATTGGATATTTGTTTAACCAAATCCTTTAATTTATCTTCTACATCGATCATAATGTTTACCTCCAACCATTTAATCTGATAAGTATAGTCTAGCAAATGAGAGATGAAGTTGCGAATTCCATACAAAAAAGCTCACTTCCGGATTATGGCGAAAGTAAGCTTCCTAAAATGAAAGTTGTGTCATCTGCAGTTGCTGGATTGCTTTCTAAAATGCATTGAGCGTTCTTATCGATGGGGATCAGCCTTTTTAAAAAAGATTTAGCTCCCTTAAGTTCTAAACCATCGGAATGAAGAATGAATTTTGCATTTGGTTCATACTTGTAGCTCTGCGTTCTGTATTTTTGTTTCCTGCCGGATAAATACCCTGTAACAGGTAATGGATAGACGAGTTTGTCGTCACTTGGATTATACAGAAAAAAGCGGATGTTACCCACGGAGCTGTAAACAAATTCATTCTTCTCATAAAATATTTTTAAAATGGAAACGGCTGCCCCCCGTTTATCGATTAAAACTTGATTACATACAGCCATCAATGATTCGACATCCAGCTCATGATTACGTTTAACTTCCTCGATGACAGCATGTGAGGATTCATAAGCGTATTGCCCGCTGCCTAGCCCATCTGCCAATACGCACACAAAGTATTCTTTCGTATGAAGAAAAAAGTAATCATCACCGCAATATACCATCCCGTTTTTAGAGGATTGAGAGACAAGGACTTCTATTTTTTCTTCTCGCAGAATACCTTTGATCACTGAATTAACTCCGAGTTTTCAGCATTAATGGCCTCTTGAAGTTTCTTGATCGCACGGCGCTGAAGTCTCGAAACATGCATTTGGGAAATCCCCAGTTTATCGCCTGCTTCTTTTTGGCTTAAATTTTCTAAATAAGTATGTTGAATGATCATCTTTTCACGGTCACTCAACACATGCAGGACCTTTTCAAGTACAAGGCGCTGATTGACCTTTTCAAAACCTTCATCGACATTCCCGAAAATATCAAGCAATGTGACTGTACCGCCATCAGAATCCGCTTCAATAGAATGATCAACAGATAAAGCTTGATAGCTTTTTCCCATTTCCATCGCCTCTAAAACTTCTTCTTCAGTCACTCCTATACTATCTGCTATTTCATCTATTCTTGGCGAACGGTGCAGAGTGGTCGTCAATTCCTCGACTGTCATCCTGATTTTTGGACCAAGTTCTTTAATTCTCCTTGGCACGTGGACACTCCATGTTTTGTCCCGCAAGAATCTTTTGATTTCCCCGATTATTGTAGGGACCGCAAAGGCCTCAAAGCTTTTGCCGAATGATTCATCATATCGACGAATGGCACCTAACAAACCAATCATGCCGACCTGCGAGATATCCTCCTGAAACGATTTTCCTTTCGCGTATTTACGGGAGATCGTTTCAACCAAACTTTTATAATGGATGACTAGATTACTTTGCGCTTCATCATCTTGATTCTCCTGATAAGCTCTAATCCATTCGTTTACTTGTTCTCTTTGTGCCTGATTAGGTTGAGACTGTTTTTGCATCCATCTCCACCTGCTCTCCTTCTAAAAACTTAGTCATAAAAACTGTAACCCCGTCATGCTGATGAATTTTCACTTCATCCATCAGAGTTTCAATGAGGTAAAGACCCAAGCCTCCTTCTCTCATAAGTTCGACTTTTTGGCCATTTTCGTACGGACCTAGTCCTTGACGAACCTCTTCGAAATTACAGCTCTTGCCACTATCAGAAACCATCACCTCTAAACGGTCAGGATAAAGCCCGAAACTCACTTTCACTTCACCTTTTTCAGAATCCTTATATGCATGCTGTACCGCATTTGTACAAGCTTCGCTGGTTGCGATTTTCAAATCCTCGATTTCTTCATACGCAAATCCCATCCGGCTTCCTATTCCAGAAAGCGTTAAACGAATGACACCGATGAATTCTGGTTTTGCAGGTATTTTCATTTCGATGTAATCATATACTTGACTCATTCTAACCCACCCTCTGTACCACTTTTTATATCAATAATATCTGCAAGACCTGTAATATCAAATAAACGTCGTAACCTTTCTGATAAGCCAACCAAAGTGAATTCGCCATTATGTGCCCTTACGCTTTTAAAAGCACCGACAAATACCCCAAGTCCCGTACTATCCATATAAGAAACTTCAGTTAAATCAATAGTAATCGAAACATTGTCCTGCTCTGAAATTGGAAATAGTGATTCTCTTAGTTTTGGTGCAGTATAGGCATCAATTTCACCTTTTAGTTTTACAATAAATTCAGTATTTAATTCATTAACATCCACTGTTATATTCATCCTTGACCCACCTCTTCAAATCCTCTTCATTTCTATATCTATACCCAGAGGGAAAAATGCTAAACCTTTGATTTTAAAATAATTAATGTAAAATCATCCCTTAGTTGAAAGTTCTGCATTTTCTCCAATTGCTTAAATATATTATTCACCATTTCCTGGGCTTGTAAATGCATATTCTTTTTAATGAAACCAATAAGTGTTTCCCTTTCTATAAACCCATCATTTGTCCGGCACTCCGTTACTCCATCCGACAACAAAATGATCATATCTCCACGATTCACCGTTTTTTCATATTGACGATACCTTGTTTTTTTATCTACCCCAAGCAACAAACCTTTCGCGTCCAAATCGCTAAAAGTCCCGGTGGCAGCATCATAGTAAAAACCCGGTTCATGTCCGGCTGAAGCATAGGAGAATTGCCTGTCATGCGGATCATATAAACCATAGAACATCGTAATGAACATACTTGGATCCACATTATGTTCCACAACACGGTTCAAACTCTCCAGCACACTATTCGGTTCATGCCTATGCTCAGGTAGACTATCCATCGCATATTTTATCATCGACATGCACAATGCAGCAGGAATCCCTTTCCCAATGACATCAGCTATCCCTACCCCGATACGCTCATTTTCGTCTTGGACGAAGTGATAATAATCCCCGTTCATCTGTCTCGCCGGAACACTGATCGCTCCTATTTCCAGAGCTTTGATATCAGGAATATCTGTTTCCAAAAGAGTATGTTGAACGTTTGCCGCGATCTCGATTTCCGTTTTCAGTTCCTGCTGTTGATGTCTAAGGCTTTGATGTTCACGGTATGCAATGCCGTAGCCCATCATGACTTCTAGCAGAAAATCGAAAGAATCCAATACTTTTCCCGGTAATTCCGGGTAAAGTTCCATTAAGTTATTTTTATGCATACTGATGATTTCTTCTGGAGATATATTGTATTTGATATGTAGGCGGCTAATCTTTTGCCCTTGGTAGAGTGCCTGCTCATTTTGGTCTTTAAGATAAGTAGAAAGCGCCTCATGATACTTTTTCTCCATGTTCTCCCTAATATCCATAGTCCCCCCCTAACGGAGCCATTTCGTAGCGATAATCTTAGTCCCTTCACCTGGTATCGATTCAATATCAAAGTCATCCATTAAACGTTTGGCTCCAGGAAGACCTGCGCCCAACCCCCCTGAGGTAGTATATCCATCTTCCATGACTCTGCGGATATCCTCAATTCCCGGCCCTTGGTCCTCTGCAATGATTTTCAATCCTGACTTCCCATTTATATTTAGCTTTTCTATGCTAACACTGCCTTGTCCAGCATATAGGTATATGTTTCGGGCCAATTCGCTAATAGCCGTTGTGATCCTGGCCTGGTCTACAGTACCGAATCCCAACTCTTTAGCGACATTTCTTCCGAGCTGCCTTGCAGCTACGATGTCCCATTCATTTATGATTTTTACGCAGGATTGGAACTCCATTCTTTAATCCCCCAATTCCTGTTGTAATTTCTCCAGGCCTTTCTCTAAGTCTAATGCTGTCAGAACATCGTCTAGACTAATTCCCAGTTCAATTAATGTTATTGCAACAGCAGGCTGGATTCCCGTAATTACAACCTTGGCCCCCATAAGCTTAGACATGCTAAAGACATCGCCTAATACCTTTGCGATAAAAGAATCAATAAAATCTATTGAGGTAATATCTATAACAACGCCATTCGCGCTTGTTTCATGAATCTTATGCAGTAAATCCTCTTGAAATTGAAGGGCTGTCATATCGTCCAATTCCCACTGTATAGAGACTAACAAGCAGTCATAAAGCTTTAATATCGGAATCCTCATACTTACCCCTCCACCTTTACGATCTTACGGCTCGTTAATTCCAACGCAACTTCTATCCCTTTTTTTAATGTATTTTTTGTAATCACTTCATTTAAATTAATTCCAAGATTAACGATGGTTTGGGCTATTTCAGGGCGAATGCCGCAAAGTATACATTTGGCGCCCACCAATCGGACTGCTTCTGCTGCCTGAATGATATGATGAGCAACCATGGTATCCACGACCGGAACGCCCGTTATATCAATAAGAACAACTTCAGATCTATGCTTAACCACGCCAGTCAGCAAGTTTTCCATTATCTGTTTGGCACGTTCTGTATCAATTGTACCAATCAGAGGCATAACCGTAATGCCTTCCAATACAGGAATGAGCGGTGCCGAAAGTTCTTGCAACGCTATTTTTTGCATGGAAACAGTTCTTTCCCAAGTTTGAGTATATATATTGACTATTTCATTATTTATCGGTGTCGCCCATTTATCCAAATGGTTAACAAGATTGACTTGATTATCAGGAGTCACGAGACCCTTTTCCACCATTCCATTAATGACAATTAACGTGAATTTATGAAGTCCTTCATTGACGAAAGTAAGAGGCCACCCCAATTGGACGACTTTCTCGGCAAAATCTGAAAGCTTCAATGTGAATTCCTTGTTTTTACTATCAACATTCGCGATGATCATATCTATAAATTCGCTGCTCGTTTGCGTGAACATTCGATCTGAGACGACTTTAATTAATCTTTCGTCCGTACTTTCCTTCATGATGCCCATCCACTCAGTAAGGATGTAATCCTGATTTTGCTTAATAAAATCGTAAACCAATTGATTCATAATATCCTCCCATTCTAACACAATTGCTATGTTTCCCTGTCCTCGTCACAAGGATGTTAACTAACTGTAATGATGTTATTTCCATTTGGATTTTCTTTGGATATCCCCACTACAACTTTTGCTTTTTTTAAGTATTTACAACATAACTACATACCCGAAATCCAAGGAAGAAAAACATCAATTAAAGAAAAGTTATGGAGATATTATAAAAAAAATAATGAATGTTCTATCCAATATCTAACTGTATACTGTTTTTATTCGTCAAATTTTTCATATTTCCTGCTGTATACTTTTTGGACACATGTTTATGTGGTTTCACAAAAAAAACACGATTCCCACAGTCGCAGGAATCGTGCCATCTAAATAATATCAAGAATGATTTGTATTATAATAACGCCCGGTTTAACGGGAAAAATTTTCTTTAAAACTCAATGAGGCCTAAACTAATTTGCAAAGCTTCATTGACTTTTTGCATCATCGGTTCGTCAAGATGCGTAATTTTATCAGTTAAACGCTGCTTATCAATTGTCCGGATCTGTTCTAATAAAATGACGGAATCCCGCTCGAATCCGTACTTTTTTGCATTAATCTCAACATGTGTAGGCAATTTCGCTTTTTGAATTTGAGCTGTAATGGCTGCCACGATCACAGTCGGACTAAAGCGATTACCAATATCATTTTGTAAAATTAATACCGGACGGGTCCCCCCCTGCTCTGAACCAACTACCGGGGAAAGGTCTGCGAAGTATACGTCACCACGCTTAACAACAATCAATGGCTCAGCCTCCGCTAACTAATCGTTCAACGCAATGACCAGCCTCGAATTCAGCCTGGAAGGCTTCAGAAGCAATCGTTAAATTAATGGCCGCCATTTCAATATAACCGCGTTTCATCGATTCACGAAACTCTTTCTTTTTACGTTCGCGAAGATACATTTTTGTGGCACGATAAATAAATTCACTGCGATTTACATTTTCCTCACTCGCATACCCATCTAACTCTGTCAAAAAATTTTGAGGTAATCGAATTAATATCTCTCTTGTTGCGCTGGATTCAGACACAAACATACACCTCCACCATCACTACACACCTTTATTATATATCCTTTTCAATATTACCATTAAAATGCCTATCTGCAAAGAGTATATTCTATTCTCAATCCTATTATCAGCATAATAAAGGAAATCTTATTCACAATCTTAGGATTTTTTTACAATCCGGTCATTCCAAAATGAAGTTGCGTACATGATTCATCTGTTTGTCTTTTATATATATGCGGGGAACTCTTGCCCCTATCATACATGTTACTTCATAGTTGATCGTTTCCAGTTTTGCCGCTATCTCATCGACCGTAATCGATTCATCCCCATCATTCCCCATGAGCGTGACCTCTGTTCCTACAGGGTATGGGCCAGGCAACTTGATCATGCATTGATCCATGCAAATCCTTCCGACTATGGGCACTCTTTTTCCACCCACAAGAACTTCCTGACCTTGCAGCTTACGGATCCAGCCGTCAGCGTAACCGATTGGCAAAGTCCCAATCCATTCATCACCTTCAGCCGTATAAGTCGCTCCATAACTAACGCTTTCACCCTTAGCAAGCTGTTTAACCGCGACCATCTTCGTTCTCAATGATATAGCCTGTTTTAATGGATATGGCAATATTGGCTTCATCTCCACGGAAGGACTCAAACCATACATGGAAATCCCCAATCTTATTGCATTCCATTCAGGATCGGTGAACCTTAAAGAAGCTGCGCTATTGGCTGCATGAATATATTCCGGCCTTCTAGTCAATTCGGAAAGCATCCCTTTAAAGAAAGCGAGCTGCGTTTCATAAAAGTCGGTCTTCAGTTCATCTGCCGTCGCGAAATGAGTGAATATCCCTTGAAAATTGAAACAAGCTTCCCTCTCAAGCAAACTTTCCACTTTCATGAGTTGGCCTTTATCACGAATGCCTATTCTCCCCATGCCGCTATCCACTTTTACATGGATTTGCAAAACTTGTCCCGGTTTCAACAAATCCTTCGCCTTCTCCAACCATGCTACATCGAAAACCGTCACGGAAATCCCATACTCAGCAGCAAGTGCTGCACTTTCAGGCCTCGATGCCCCAAGTACAAGAATCGGAGCCAATATCCCCTTTTTCCGTAAGGCGAGAGCCTCATCCAAAAAAGCGACACTTAAAAAATCCGCCCCCGCTTCAAGCGCCGTATTAGCCACTTCATAGTCCCCGTGGCCATAAGCATTTGCTTTAACGACAGCGAAAAGACTAACGCCATTTCTCAGTCTTTTTTTCATTGAAGAGATATTTTCAAAAATATTATCCAAATTTACTTCTGCCCACGTATCTCGATGAAATATTTTCGTTTCCAAGACCATTTCCTTCTTTCCTACACTCACAATAAGATTCTTCCCAGTAGCGAAGTTTTCGTTTCATTATAGGACCATTCTATAACCAACCGCTAGAAAGATAAAGTGCTTTTTCACCTTGATTCTAATTTCCCAGCTGCCAACCTAAATCAAATGGAAGGATTAAAAATGTCAACAAGCTGCTTCCCCGCCTATCCTACCTAGAAGAAACCTTCGTAAGGAGACGGGAAACATCAGCTTGTTATGTAATCCTATTTGACTGGATCTTCCCCAACCGAACGGGCGACTTCTATCATCTCTGCCTGTGTCAAATCCTTTGATGCAAGCATATAATCGACACCTTCAAAAGTCCATGCAATCGTATTTCCTGTCATGGCTCCGACAGTATAACCCAAATCAACCGGTTCACCATTCACATTCGTCGAAACGGAAGTTTGAACTACCTCAGCTTTTTCCTGAACTAATGTAAAACTTTTTGTACCCTCATAGGTCAAAACGACACGTTCTCCCTTTTCCGTCGTAATTTCTTTTTCTTCCGTTAAATTCATATCACCAATATTTTCAGGGTATTTCACCGCAAACCCCTCATTTTGGACTTCTGCCATAACAGGCGCTTCAAGTTGTGCACTTGTCATGTTTTTCTTCATATCAAATGAATCTTTATCAAAAGTCGTATCGAATTTAACTTTTGAGAATTCAACAAGAACCAATGCGGTCTTATCGGGGTCCATGACTTTCACACTGACTGGAGACAAATCCTTTTTGTTTATAGTAATCTCTTGATATGGCAACATTTTATTGTTTTGGTAGCGCGTTTTCGTTTCAAAGACATAATGTTTATCCGTTTCTTTATATGTCGCACTTTTATCCTCCGTAATGTCTTTCACCAACGACTCGAACAAATAGGCCTGGCTGCTGTTCTCCGGCCACTCGCTTTGAAATTTAAAACTTTTATTCAAAGCTGGCGTCAAAACGTATACACCATCATCATTTTTCAATATCATCTGGCTTTGATCCTTCTCTTCATTTTTCAGATTTACGCGGTAAAAAGAAGGGTCCTTATGCCAAATCTCCACATTATACACTTGAGGTTCCGTCCCCATCTTTAATGTCATCTTCGCGTTAGCTTTATATCCTTTCATTTCGCCAAGCTTCTCATTCAAATCACTCACTACGTCACTCTGTGATTTTTGGCCGCAAGCAGAAAGAGCAAGCAAGAGCATGATCCCTGCAAAAAGCATTAACATCTTCTTCATCTTTTCAACCCCTTTTTGTCATTTGAACGTAAAAGGGAGAGGAAAAGGCAGGATCCGGACATGAGCTCGACTGATGTCTTAGATTCCTCAGTATTTTAGACACGGATCAATTCTCGATCCGGCTAAAAACTTTTCGAGAGCACCTACTCTGCCATGTACCTTTTACCGGGCCTTGTCTCCCTATAGCACTAAATGTATATGAGACAACCTTAAGGTTTATGACCCGATTGGACAAAACTCCATTCACCCTTCAATTACGACTTGAGCAACCGCATAATCCCTGCTGTGGCTAATCGAAAGATGGACCCCTTCAGAAAACGGCTTTGAAATCACCGGCTTTCCTTTATCATCCGAGATGATTTCAATATCCAAAAAGGATAAGTGCTTACCGATCCCTGTACCGTTTGCTTTTGAAAAAGCCTCCTTTGCCGCAAAACGCCCAGCAAAATACTCGATCTTCCTTTTTCCATTTAACTTTTCGAAAATCAAGATTTCACTTTCTGTTAATATACGCTCCTTTAAACGGGGTTGCCGATTAATCAATGTTTCCATTCTATCCAACTCAGTAATGTCTACGCCTATACCTTTAATCACTTTGACACCTCTTCTATTAATTTAATAAGCTGCATATTATTAGGAGGACTCTTTTACCTGAAAATGATAATATTGTATCTAATTTAAAATGATAATAAGGAGGAATCTATGTTTACAAGAACAGAAGGCTTCCGCGAATACGCAAATTCATATCGAGCTGTAACTGTGCTCATACTTATTATGATGATTGTTTTCGTTCTCGTCCTTTTCCCCATATTTCCCGGTAATGTACTCTTTTATTATGGCACAGGTGTGAACTTATATATCGCTGATGGACAATGGTGGCGTTTGATCACCCCCATCTTTCTACATAGCACATTTACACATTTACTGTTTAATGGATTCTCACTTGCCATCTTTGGTCCATTCCTAGAGAAATTACTTGGAACCGTCAAGTTTTCAACCTTCTTTTTATCGACAGGAATCCTTGCCAATATCGCAACCTTCCTAATTAACCCAATGACATATAACCACGTAGGTGCCAGCGGAGCAATTTTTGGCTTACTCGGATTCTTTCTATATCTTGTACTGTTCAATAAAACCAATTTTACGAACAACGAAAGAAATACAGTATATACACTGACCGGAATTGCCATTATCATGACTTTCATTCAACCACAGGTCAACGTTGTCGGTCATTTGGCTGGACTAGCAACCGGCTTTTTAACAGCTCCATTATACTTAAGAAAAAAATGGTAGGACAAACAGCCGACTCTTCCTTTCAATCATTGGGAGTCGACTGCTTTTTTAGGTAAATACCATGATTTAATTATTAGGCAATCCTTTTCTTCCACATCCGCAACCATGCCGACCCGGGAGGTGATTCCTGATTTAATCGATGCTGAAATCGTAGCTAATTCTTTCCGATTCTGAAACCAACTTTTTTTATATGTGATTGATTGAATTCTGCTTCTATGCATGATCAATGTTTGCTTTGAGAAAAAACGGCTGCTCAATAACAACAAATTCCCTTCTATGCTCCATCCTGCATCTCTATATTGCATGTAAGCCCAAAAAATCACCAACGGTACAAGCAGAAGGGAAAGATAACCCCAAGGTCTGAAAAACCATATCAAGGCACCGATGATCGGGATGAAATATAAAAACTTACGAAATACATACCGGGAAAGTGCACGCTTAGGTATCGGTGTCATCTCCGAGGCTGTTTCATAAACCGGTAAAATTTCCAGGATTTTTTCATGTAAATGCCTTTTCCTGATTAAAGGGAACAGCATGATGGATAGACTTTCTTTATCTTCCATACTGCCTCCCGCATATTCAATATAAACCGTTGCCAATCCCAATGGCTTTCGAATCAAATTCTCCATGATCCGGATACCTTGTATTTTATGGATAGGGATTGTCAGCTGTCTTTTCTCGAGAAGCCCTCTGGAAATCACGATTTCCTCATCCGTTTTTATCACGGTAAAGGAAGCATATTTAATTACCATACTTAATGTGGCCAGTACATAAACCACCAATAAGGCCAAAAGTGCAAACACAGTCAGAATGATGGTCCCCATTTCAATAAAATCTTCATAATCCTTAAATATCCTTTCAAAAGGTATCATTTCATCGAACTGCGAAATAAAAGCGATCGCCCCAGATAAGAAGACACCCACCGCCCCCGAAGTGGCAGCCATAACGAATAGTTGCGGCAGCGTCTGCTTAAAAACGGAAGACGATTTTGCTGCATATTCATTATCCGCGACTTCATCTTTATCCTTATCAAAAGGATTATTCGCATTTTTTCCCTCACTTATAAAAGCATTGATTCGATCCGCATCACTTTTGCTTATGGCTGATAATACGGCATCGGCCTGAGACCCGCCTGCCGTTTCAATATTCAACTTCACCAAGCTGAATATCCGCTGGATGATGCCCTCTGATATATCTATGCTATGGATCCGATCAAACTTTATATACCGTTTCTTCCTTACGAATACTCCAGACTCAATTCTGAATTCGCCATCTTCTATGCGATATGTAAAACGTACCCATTGAAGGAATGCATTACCTATAATAAAAAGTATAATAATGGAAATGACCAGCGGTTGTATCCATCCAGGAATTCCTTCATTCTTCCCAGGAATGACGACCACTAATAAAAAAGGGATGACTAACTCCTTAATCGATTTAATAATGTTAAGCAATACAGCTATGGGGTGAAGCCTTTTAGGTTCAGACATCTTCTTCCTCCACACTTGCCATTCTGGAAATATAGTGCCGCAATTCATCTGCCTCAGCTAGGTCCAGGGCAGGGATAACATGAAGGGTCGCTGCAGTGGAAATTTCAACGGAGGCTAAATCGTATTTTCTTAATAATGGCCCTTGCTTCGTTTCAACATGCTGAACCCTAATCATGGGTATGAGTGTTCTTTTAATGACGAAAATACCACTTTGGATATCAATTTCGGTATTTCTTACTTCATAACGCCATCTCTTCCATTTCACCGATGGAATTAGAAAGATGGCCAGATAGGATTGGATAATCGAAATTAAGATCAACGCAACAAACACCCAATATGTCCAATCAAAAATGATTGTAAGCACGAGTACGGCGATGCTTATAATCCAAGTAATTGAACAGCTTATAAGCCCACTGATTTTCCATACGGTCAAGGCCTTATTAGATATACGATTTTCAGGTTCCATGTGCTTCTCCTCTTCTGGACAGGTAATTTTAAAACAATTTTCATCATCCATCCTTCGCTTTCATCCATTATACTATAATTAAATGCTGGGAATTAACCCCTTTTCAAACAAAGGCATTGAGCAGTCCATCCAAAAACCGCTAACCATTCGGATACCATATGAAGTATGGAGATGCACATAAAAAAATGCCGCTCAAATGAGCGGCATTTCCAATTCAATTAAATCTTATTTGTTTTTTCTCTTTTTTGGCTTGTGCTGCGGTTTCCGTAACCATTCGATTTACGGTTCGTGCTTGGGCGTTTACTTGATCCGCTACCGTAATCTTTTCTGCCTGAAGAACTGCGACCATTGCGCTGTCTGTTACTAGAAGAACTGCTTCCTCCGCGATTGCGACGCATTGGAGATGGAGATTCTTCCGTTAACTTGATAGGCGTTTGATCCGGTTCTTTTGTCATTGATTTAAGCATAGCTGCAACTAAATCCGCTGCGCTATGTTTTTGTAATAATTCTTCCGCTTGACCAAGGTATAAAGTTAAATCCTCATTCTCGATTGTGTTAAGGATTTTTTCCGTTACTGCTTTTTGTTGACCTTCCAACGCTTCAGTTAACGTAGGAGTCTTAAGTTTCTCCATACGTTTTTTCGTTGTATGTTCAACTGCATGCAGTTGGCCTCTTTCTCTTGGTGTTACAAACGTAATGGCAATACCATGTTTACCCGCACGTCCTGTACGTCCAATACGGTGAACGTAGCTTTCCGGATCTTGAGGGATATCAAAGTTGTATACGTGAGTAACGCCTGAAATATCAAGTCCACGTGCAGCCACATCAGTAGCAACGAGTACATCGATGCTGCGGTCTTTAAACTTTTTCAATACAGAAAGGCGTTTTGCCTGACTAAGGTCACCATGAATGCCTTCAGCCATATAACCGCGGATATTCAATGCAGATGCCAATTCATCGACACGGCGTTTCGTACGTCCGAAGACGATGGCAAGATCCGGTGTTTGAATATCGAAAAGGCGTGCAAGTGTATCGAATTTTTCACTTTCTTTTAACTCCAAGTAATATTGTTCGATACGATCCACTGTCATTTCTTTTGCTTTTACACGTACAAGAACGGGTTCCTGCATGAATCTTTCAGCAATTTTACGGATTGGATCAGGCATTGTAGCTGAGAAAAGCAATGTTTGCCTTTCGTCAGGAACTGTTGAAAGGATCAATTCGATATCCTCAATGAATCCCATGTTAAGCATTTCATCCGCTTCATCAAGAACTACAGTGTGAACTCCGCCTAATTTAATATTTTTACGTTTGATATGGTCTAAAAGACGACCAGGCGTACCAACGATAATATGTGGTTTTTTCTTTAAAGCACGGATTTGACGGTCGATGTCTTGTCCACCATAAACTGCAAGTACACGAGCGCGTTTTCCGTAACCAAGCTTGAAAAGTTCCTCGGAAACTTGAATCGCAAGCTCACGTGTAGGTGCAATGACAATTCCTTGCACGTTTTCGTTATTAATATCGATGTTTTCCATCAATGGAATACCGAATGCCGCTGTTTTACCTGTTCCCGTTTGCGCTTGACCAATGATATCTTTACCTTCAAGTGCTAGAGGTATCGTTTGGGATTGAATCGGGCTCGCTTCTTCAAATCCCATTTTTTCTATTGATTTCATGGACGTTCTATCTAATCCTAATTCGCTAAACAATGTCAATGTTTTCGTACTCCTTTTTATATCGTAAATTTACACGTGCATTCATGGATCATGCACAGATGTTTTAGTTCAAATCCTCATCATCATGACGGATGTTCTTCTTTATCTCTTATAAAAAGTTTATCATTATCACCTAAAAGTATGTCTGCCTTTTAGTTCAAATGAACTCAATATGATTTTTTAAAAAGGAAATATACCAGTACGGACATTCACTGGCATTTTTAACTTCGCGCACGTGTAGACTTATCATTAACATACGCTCATCTTTTTAAAAGTACATGTAACCAAAATTAAATTCAATATGGAAAATTAAAAGTAGCATAAACGGGTGTTTCACCGTTTTATTCAGGTGAGGGCTGCTGCACCTATTATTCATCAGACTTAAAAAGACTGTATGAACAAAACTTGACGAGAGCCAAGATTCTTATACAAAACAGGCCCGGTGCGTTGAGGATTTGCAGAAGTGGAAAAGCGCTTAAATGCGGCTTGATTCCCTAATAGCTACTAAAGCCGCCAAGAGATGCAGCTTTTATATATGACCAGACGCGCGGCCTATTTAATCTAAAATAATCTCAAGAATGAACTCATGAAACATGTAAGAACATACAATTTTGTTGCCTCAACCTGATTAATTTAAATAATCATCAATGATAAGACATTTAAACTCATACTCATATTACCATTTTCAAACTGTTAATGCAATAAAGGATATCGCCCCATTCAGAGTTACTAAAAACTTTAGATCGTTTTAAAAACAAAGAAATTGGATATTTCCACCTGATAATTATGCAGCCTTATTTATTCAATAGGATTACCGTAGTTACTATATCCATTCACACGAAAGTCGATTCAGACTGTAGAAAAATTCGAAGAAAGCGAGTTTGCATACAGTTTTTTTCTTTAATAAACGTTTCAGTTGTTTTCAGAAATCCAGTTAGGAGGATTTCATAAAACAGTAAACTAGTCCTGTTTTAAGAGACCATTCCGCCCCCCTGTCGACTCACTGTATCCATTTATGAGTAAATGGAACTTTATTTATATCTTAAAATTGCAGCAGAAATATTATATGTTTTACAAAACGAACATCCATTTATATACATGATATGTGTGTAAATCAAATAGTTTCAACAAACCTTTTTCAGGAAGGATTAGTCCGAATGAATGGACACCTTCAAAGGTTACCCCCGTTGGAAAAAGAAAGGACTTATTATGAATCCCCATTGAATTTCCAGGTATATGGGATCATCATATTTTTGAAAATTCCATCTTTTCACTCGAAAATTATAGTAAATAAGTCTAAATGCAGTATGATTGACCTATCAACAAAACAATAGGGGGTTATATGAATATATTCACAATAGATGTTCCTTTATGTAAGGATTTTGGTCGAATCTTAAAGAAAATGAACAAGAAAGTCACCTTTTTGGAGGATCCACTCAACCAAAGTCATCTATTCGAGGATTCAACGGACTTAATGAAATCATTATTTATTTTACCTCTACACATATCAAAAGATTCTTGGCAGCAAACTTCTTTGTTCGCCTTAGCTGAATCTCACGAAATCCCTATCTTATTCATTTACAAACGTGCTTTAGGAATGGAGCCCCCTCTGGATTTACCAGAAAAGACCTTATATGAAACCATGGCGGTCCCTGCCGATTCAGTAGAAGTCAGGATTAAATTAAAGTCACTACGAAACATCAGCATGCAACTGTTTTCGGCAAAAATGAAGGGGCAAGAGCTTGAAAAGATACACCAAAAATCAGCAAGGAGCCTGCGAATCGCTAAGGGCATTCAACTGTCAGGTCTACCTTTGTCGATCAATAATGAAGATATAGAGGTCAAAGGTCTTTCCCAGCCTTCGAGTGAACTATCAGGGGATTTATTTTACTGGACCGAGGTTGATGACGGGATATATGGCTTCATAATGATCGATGTATTCGGAAAGGGCATCCATACAGCACTTATAAACATGTCCATACGCACATTGATGCCCGACCTTATCAAACGTGCAAAAGATCCCATTTTCATAATAGAGGAACTGGACAAACATATACGGGACCTATTTCAAGGAGTTAAACAGGAAAATAAAAACCATGCTCGTATTACAGCCTTCATCGCATACGTGAATACAAAGGATCGACTCATAGAATATGTGAACTACGGACTTCCTTCAGCCTTTTTGTATTCTCCATGCACCAATCAAATTCTCAATTTGAACGAAGGGGCTACCCCAAGCGGACCGATTCCCGAATTGCCCCTGAAAAAAATAGTCTTTCATTATGAACCAGGAAGCCGTTTTGTCATATATACAGATGGACTCTCTAAAACGCTCATCCCTTCCGCCATTGACCGATCTGACAATATCGAAAGGGAATTCATCGAAAATGTCCATCTAAATACACATGACCTTCTTCAGGAGCTATTGGTCTCAAGGATGAGGCATTCAGTAATTAACGATGACATCTGCATTATTGCCGGGACACTTTTTTAAGTACGATAAAAAAGGCCGTTTCAAAAAAGAAACGGCCCTTTCTACGCTTTTTTATTTTTGTAAGGCTTGAACGACTTCCTCCAGCTTCATGCCCCTAGAAGCTTTGACAAGAATGATGTCATTTTCCTGTGTAGACGACTTAAGTTCCTCTATAAGCTCCTGCTTATCTTGAAAAGGACGAACCTTCTCCGATGAAAAAGCCTTGCTCGCTCCCTTGGCAATAAACTCGGCTAAAGGACCATACGTGAAGATCATATCAATCCGCTCACTGGAAATCAATTCACCAATTTTCAAATGAAAGTCTTTTTCCTGTGGCCCTAACTCCAACATGTCTCCCAATACAAGTATCCTTTTCTCGAATCCAGATAATCCCTCAACCAACTCCACTGCTGCCTTAACTGAAGTTGGACTGGCATTATACGCATCATTGATGATTTTCTGCCCTTTTGCGCCCTCGACCAATTCCATTCTCATATTAGTTAACTGAATGGTTGACAGACCTTTACGGATCGCTGAATCATCCACATTGAATTCTTTGGCAACCAAGATGGCAGCCAATGCATTGAGAACATTATGATTGCCTAAAACGGGTATCTCATAATTGATTTCCTTTTCATCACTTGCGATTGTAAACTTGGTACTGTCTGCTCCTTGACTAATTGTCTGTGGATATAAATCATTTTGTTCCGTACGTCCAAAAGATATTACGTTTAAATCAGGAAAATCCTTTTTGATCCGATTGCGAAGCAATGGTTCATCACCATGATAAATCAGCGTTCCATCTTTCGCCAAACCTTCGACAATTTCCAACTTTGCATTCGCGATTTCCTCGCGTGATCCTAAATCCAATAAGTGTGATTCACCGATATTGGTAATGATCGCTACATCAGGCTTTGCCATTTTGGATAAGAACTCAATCTCACCGCGGCTGCTCATTCCCATTTCCAAAACAGCCGCTTCAGTATCCTCTTCCATAGAAAGCACCGTTAGCGGCAAACCTAAATGATTATTGAAGTTCCCATTGGTTTTATGAACTTTATAGGTAGTGGCCAGCAGCGCAGCTGTCATATCTTTCGTAGTCGTCTTACCATTGCTGCCTGTTATCCCAATGACTTTTATATTCAACTGCTGACGGTAAGAACGCGCCAATTGCTGAAGTGCCTTTTCGGTATTTTCGACAATGATTATCGGTAAATCATTAGGAGGATTCGGAACATCCCTTTGCCAAAAAGAAGCCGCCGCTCCTTGCGCTAAAGCTTGCTTGACATACTGATGGCCGTCAACCTGCCCACCCTTAAGCGGAATGAACAAACACCCTTCCTTAACCGTTCTTGAATCGATGGTAACCCCATTAATCCCTTTGGACTGGAATGGACTGATATCATTCAATCCCTCTGCCATTTCATGTACTTGTTTTAACGTTCTCTTTATCATTTTGTTCCTCCTACATTCATCGAACCGTTAATCGCTCTCTTCTTCCATTAACCAAACGAAGCAGAAACCAGTTTAAATCGCACCGGTTCCTGCTGATTGGAATCCATCAAATCAAAGTTTGATGGATTGTGAAGTTTACTGATACATTACCTGCATGATCAAACTGTATATTTGATTTGTTGTTTTTCCTGATGACGTTCCAAGGCAAGTTTCACGAGTTTTTCAATTAACGCTGGATAGTCGACACCTGTGTGCTTCCACAATAACGGAAACATGCTGAAAGGAGTAAACCCAGGCATTGTATTCACTTCATTAATATAGATTTGCCCTTCATTTGTTAAGAAGAAATCAGCGCGAACCAATCCAGAGCAATCCAATGACTTAAAGGCAGTAATGGCCATTTCGGATAAAGCTGCATACTCGCTTTCCGTTATCTCCGCCGGGATGACCATCGCTGAATTACCGTCTACATATTTTGCTGAATAATCATAGAAGGCAAAATCTTTCTTAGGGATGATTTCGCCTGCCACGGAACAAGACGGTTCATCATTACCAAGAATACCAAACTCGAGTTCACGAGCAACGACCCCTTCTTCAATGATGATCTTCCGATCGAATTGAAAAGCTTCCGCTACCGCTTTTTCCAATTCATCAGCATCATTACATTTGCTGATACCCACACTCGAGCCTAAATTGGCAGGTTTGACAAAACAAGGGTACCCCAATTCATCCGCTACCTTTTTAATGGCACTTTCAGTATTCTTCTCCCATTCAGAACGAATGAACCAAGTGTATTTGACTTGAGGAAGTCCCGCTTGAGCAAAAATGTTTTTCATGATGACCTTATCCATTCCTGCTGATGAAGCTAAAACGCCATTTCCTACATAAGGAAGGTTCAATAGTTCCAGCATCCCTTGTACGGTCCCATCTTCTCCATTTGGTCCGTGAAGCAATGGGAAAATTACGTCATACCCTGTTGATTCACTATTTTCATCAGTTGAATGTGCCTGCAAGGCAAGAGGCGAGCTCGATTTTTCCGGTGAAAATGTCAAAGCCTCCACATTCTCAGCAGGTCCTGTTAACTTCGGTCCATTAATCCATGAACCCTCTTTTGTTATGTAAATCGGATATATATCAAACTTTGCTAAATCGAGAGCTTTAATGACCGCTAAAGCCGTCTGCATAGAAACCTCATGCTCCGCAGATTTTCCACCATAAAGCAAACCAAGTTTAGTTTTCATGAGTTATTACCCTCCAATATTCTTTTAACCATGTCCATTGTATCACTTTACACTAAAACGGATAAAGCAAACTCCATATTTCTTTTTTATTACAACTTACACCCGCCTGCCCTACTGCCTGTTAATGCGGGGTAAAACGATACTTCCATCATTAGTGCTTTTACAATGATTACCATCAGCGGAGCACAGGTTAAATTCGCCACGTCCTATGGCAACACCTGTGCTAGCACATCCTGTGCGTCGCCCTCTCTTATCTTTTATGCATGAGATGGTAAGTCTTACACCTAAAAAATTCAATGATTTCAAATCACCCAATCCACGAACTTCGGAAGTCGGGATAATTAGGAGGATGATGTATTTTTAATAATGCTTTCCCATACCTTTTCTTTTCGATTGAAGGTAATAAAAGCATCTGGCTCCTTAATATCTCTATCCGAAAAGTCATCATGCATTTCATCCATGTTTAAATAATCCCCTACGACCCATGCAGGTATCTCAATTTTCGTTCTTGTATACTTAACATGACGAAAGGAAAAAACGAGCCCCTCTGCCAGAATATGAGCCAAGGAAGAAATGATTTCTGGCGGAATCGCCGTCAGCTCTTCTTTCTTTCTGATTCCAAGCCACGTCCTCTCAACTTTTAAAGGCTCCAGCTTTAGCGGAATCAGGCTTCCTAACATCATATAATATGTCGAAAGAGAACGAAAATAAATTTTATTGAACCAGCCATCATCCTGGGCAAGGTACACAAATTGATTATTCAATTTACGGAAAAATGGGGGATCTAGATGGGTTTTTGTGTGCCCTAAATATAAAAGTTCCGCTATTTCCCTTCCATCCAATTCATCCAGACCTTCCGCTTCTTCAAAATCGATCCAACAGAAATCTCCATATGCCCGGACATTTTCTTTAACGAGCTTCGCAATATCTTCAGATGAAGCGCTCTCTAGCAGGACATTCAAATTGTATTCCCCACCATCGAATTGATGTTTCAATAATAAGATGGAATCCAAAGTATATGGCAGCGAATAGACGAATTCACGAAAATTGATTCCATTAAAAAGGACAAACCGTTCGGAAGCCTGCATATGCATATATAAGATATCATTACTATCATTCTTCATAACCTGATCCCCTCCGAGCTCACTATCAATAATGTTATTTTATCAAACTTTTTGGTTTTCACGTAAGTTATATAACCCTCCATATTAACCTAAGGTTAAGGAACACACTCGACAACTTTTAATATCCATTTAATAGTAAAAAATAAAATTCTGGAGGAATTGATCATGGATAAAATTGAAAAAGGTTTTATCATTAATTCTTTTCATGAGGCCGCTTCCCTTTATGCTGATGCAACTAAAAAATTAGGTTTTTGGAAATCAGAGAAATATGCATTCGAAAAATATTTATATCAGAATGATGCAATCCTTGATATCGGATGCGGTACAGGAAGAACCACCTTCGCACTATATAAAACAGGTTTTCAAAATATAACGGGAATCGATCTAACCCTTGCCATGCTTAATGAAGCCGAAAAAATAGCGCATGAATATAACCTGGACATCCCATTTATCCTTGGAGATGCCACGAACCTCCCTTTCAAGGACGCATCATTCGATAAAGCAATCTTTGCTTTTAATGGGTTAATGCAAATTCCCCAGCGACAACACCGCACATTGGCTTTAAAAGAAATCAACCGTATTTTAAAACCTGAAGGAATCTTCATTTTCACAACACATGACCGTGATAAAAATGAAAATTACCTGAACTTCTGGGAGCAGGAGGAAATTATTTGGTGTGGAGGTAAACAAGATGAGAGGCTTTATGAGTTTGGGGATATTCTCACATCCGGAACGTTTCAAAAAGATACATACCTCCATATCCCAACACAACTTGAAGTACTTGATTGCCTGGAGGAAGCAGGGCTTACAGTCATTGAGAGCTTTTACCGCAGTGAATTATTTGATGAAAACGAAGATGTCAACGATTTCTCTTCCGATTGCCGCTTCTGGATCGTTCAAAAATCAGGAAGCGCATTTTAATTCAAAAAAATCCAGAGTGATATTTCACTCTGGATTTTTTGTATTAAGAAACTTGTTCTAGTTCCTTTTTGGAAGGAGGGTTGAATTGACCTTCCCATTTAGAGATGACGATTGCTGCAAGTGAATTACCGATAACGTTTACTACTGTACGTCCCATATCAAGAATACGGTCGATACCGGCAATAAATGCTAGACCTTCAATAGGAATACCGACAGTTCCCAATGTCGCTAAAAGAACTACGAAAGATACACCCGGTACACCCGCAATCCCCTTGGACGTGATCATTAACACTAGCATTAGCGTAATTTGCTCATACATGCTTAAATCGATTCCGTACATTTGAGCGATGAAGATAGCTGCTAACGCTTGGTATAATGTAGAACCATCAAGGTTAAAGGAGTATCCAGTCGGAATAACAAATGTAGCAATATGTTTCGGACATCCCGCTTTTTCCATTTTTTCCATAATCTTAGGAAGAACCGCTTCTGAACTTGCAGTAGAGAAAGCAAGAATCAATTCTTCTTTTAGAAGTTTAATCAACGTAAAGATATTGAATCCGACAAATTTCGCAATAAGACCAAGAATGACTATTACAAAGAAAATCATTGTTCCGTAAACAGAAAGCGCTAACTTTCCTAACGGAATTAAAGATTCCAAACCGAATTTGGAAATAGTCACACCGATTAGTGCAAATACACCGATAGGAGCGAATTTCATGACCATGTTAGTTAGGTAGAACATTCCTTCAGCTACACCTTGGAAGAAACGGAATACTGGTTTACCCTTTTCACCGATGGCCGCAATACTAAGTCCAAACAACACGGAGAAGAAAATGATTGCTAGCATATCGCCTTCTACCATGGCTTTAACTGGATTGGATGGCACAATGTGAACGATTGTATCTACGAACGATTCATGTTGCTTAGTTTCGGCTGTATCAACATACGTAGAAATATCAGTTTGTTCTAGCTTGTCCATATTTACACCAACACCAGGCTGGATGATATTCGCTGAAATTAAACCAACAGCAATCGCTATCATAGTTACCACAACAAAGTATGATATTGATTTAGCTCCAAGTTTACCTACTGATTTTAAATCGCCTACACCTGCAACTGCAACGATAAGACTTGACACAATGATTGGTACTACAATCATTTTAATCATTCGTAGGAAAATGTCTCCGAATGGCTGTAAAAAGTTTTGGGCCGTCTCACTACCATAAAAAATGGCACCAACGATAATCCCTAGAATTAAACCAATGAAAATTTGGCTAGCTAAACTTAATTTGAATTTCTTCATTTACTTTCCTCACCTTCCATAAAGTCTTTGATGCAAAAACATTTTTGTCTCGGTAAGGGAAACAAGATACTAATAAAAAGAAAGTAATTTTTCTTTTTTTGAAAAACTCTGTCTTTACGCCGAAAAAAAAGACACTTCATGTGTCGATTTCTTATTGGCGTGAATATTCACACATGTTCCCTTAAAGACGCTGACGAGGTTAGCTGTCGGGTTAGGAATTGGAAACACAAAGCCCTTTCATTTCTGAATTCACCCCTAGCGGATAAAATCCACAAAAATGGGTCCCCCGTTCTTGGAATAAGATTAAGCGAGTTAACTTATAATAAAATATTATACTAAAAATGATAATCTGTAAATATTTATTCGCATCCAGTTCTAGAAAAAATCTTTAAATATGTCTGAATATTCTGCATTAAAGACTATTGTATCTATAATTACTCTTCCCAATTTTAAATCAATATAAGTTATATTGATATATAATTAATAACTAATTTGACATCACCTCTCTTGAAGAAAAATGCGGTTATTTTTCCAAAATGCCAAGTAACAGGTATCTTACTTTTTCCCTAGAGGTGAATTTTTTATAAGTTGCAGCTTTCACTTTTTCAAATTGAATTGGAGTAATAAAATAAGAATGGTTCTTCACTGCCACATTCGGCTCCATGAGGATGACGTCACCTACCGACGGTCCCTTTATAATTTCTTGCTTACCTTCAGCCTTAAGCCCTTTTGTGATGTAATGTTTATCCACATAGCCTTTTTTAGTCAATTTGTAAACATGAGGCTGTTTTTGGTAATGTACCGCCTCTATAGGAACGGAGGGTACACCGGCTTTCTCATTGGTTATTACAGTAAGGTTCACTTTGGATCCCACCAACAAAAGTTCCGTTTCTTCGCCTTCCGGTTCGATTAAAGCCTGAAATGGAAATCTGTTATCTTTTTTTAATGACGGCTCTTCAGCTGGATAGGAATGGATACGGCCTATCGTTCCTTTCAATGCCTTTTTTGAATCAGAGGAACTTGCTTTTATAGTCATGCCCACTTCAGCCTTTTTCATTTCCTCTTCGGAGAAATCCCCTTCAATTGCCATATTTGTTGAAACGATGGATATAATGGGATTATTCAGGTTTTTATTGATATTTTTAACTACACCATCAGCCTCGCTCGTCGTCACGATCGCACTTGACTGCTCCTCAATTGAACTTAATTTAGCGTCAAGCATTTTCACTTTTTCATTCAAACTGTTTTTTTCTAGTTCCTGCTTGTACATTTCTTGCTCAATGTTACTTTTAATAAGATCTGAAGAGCCTGTTGTTATATCAATATTCAAGTTTTTTTCCACCGATTCATCAATGGATGCTTTTTCAGGATCACTGGTCAAGGTCCCTTGATAAGACCTCAACTTCCCTATGTATTCCTCAACCCCTGCAATTTCTCCCTCAGCTGCCGTTTTCTCCGCTTCCAAATTCGCTTTAAGCGCATCAAGTTCGGTCGTCGTATACTCAAACAACGAGGAGCCAGCCGTAATCGAATCGCCTTCTTTTACAAGGAATTTCTTAAAATCATTTTTCTTGGTATCGAAATAGATATCATACTCTTCTACAGGTTTAATTACCCCTTTAGTTTGAATAGTATCCGTAATTGTATCTTTTTTTACCTTTGTCCAGTTTTCAACGAAAACAGTTCGCTCCACTTTGCTTTCTTTTTTTTCAATAAGGTATATGTTAACGGTTATTAACACTATCGACGCAATCGAGACCGCTGCTATTTTCCATTTCCCGCTCATCCTTTTCACCCGCCTTATACAAATACGCCTACTTGGATGTATGCTAAAAAGGCTTTAACAAACCATGTGGCCAGATAGAATAGAACAATCATTAAAAGGACCAAATAATTATTTCGTTCTGAAAATTCCTTTAAATAAAAATATTGCAGAGCAATAATAAGAAATTGAAAAATGGTGATTTCGCTGAAAAGGTGAATGAAATAATCACTTCTGAGAACATACTGACTGATGATCCCCAATGAAAAAGGATTAGCATCGCTGCCTATATCCATTAAAACGAATAGAGGAATCAGTAATGTTTTTTCCACTAATTGCAAACCAAAAAGAATCATTTGAACGATAACTAATTTTATATATGGGATATCAGTAACGATCCAAAAGAATAGAGCTGCTAAAAATATGTATATGGAAGGGTCGATTATGCCTGTTATTATATTGCCGCTCAAAATCAGCAACTTTGCTGCTTCGAATTCATTGACACTCATCTTCGTGATTTCTTTGGAGAATGATTCTGAACCAATACCAAAATATCCTCCAATGGCGAATACTATAAGGCTAAGAAAATATAAAAATAGTAATTTCACTCCAAGCTTTGTGACTGCCTCTGCATTTTGCAGCTGATAACGACTCCGATAAGGCTCTAAAATGCCTTTTAACAATCTGACCTGGTACACCATATGTGGTCCTCCTGCAAAAAATGATATATCATCATATATTTTATCTTATTTTGGAAACAATTGCAGAAATAAGGAATGAATAAACAAAAAAAACACATAATCCTTACCCTTCAAATTTAGTCACCCAAACTAATTTGGAGTTAATACTGACAAATGATGGGCAAGGACTTTAATGTGCGCAGGCGTTTGTCTATAATTCTCTCCATCCATATCCACATCAAGCGGCATCTTGGTTTCAATGGTCAGGGCACCGGCTTGTATATAAGTCACCCCAGAGCCAAAGCTCAGATTTTCAGTCCGTGAACGTTTCATGGCTATTATTTCTAGTAATGCACCAAGGCTTGCATTCTCCAAGATGGCAACGCCAAAGAGCCCATCGTCTGGACTAACCATGGGAAAGGGCAATAAATTAGTGCCGATAAAACAACCATTCAAGACCAAAATCATTACTGCTTCCCCTTCAATGAATTCCCCATCATATTCTAGTTTATAGGGAAAGGGAGCATTCTCACCAATCGTCCTTACAGCACTTAATAAATATCCTATCTTTCCGAACCTGCTTTTTTCCTGCTCATCAATATTGCTTGATGCATCTGAAATTAGTCCTACTCCCCAAAAATTAGAAAAATAATCGTTATTGGCCTGCCCGATATCAATTGAACGAACCCTGCCATTTACTAGTGCTTCTGCAGCTTGACGAACATTTTGAGGAATCTTTAATGTTCTGGAGAAGTCATTGCAAGTCCCTCCAGGTAAAATTCCAAACAACGGCCGCCTCCGAAGTGGTGAAAGGCCATTTACACACTCATGTACCGTTCCATCTCCTCCTAATACAAAAACTACATCCATGTCTTCACCAAATTCCAAACAATAACGGCATGCATCGCCTTTTTCCTTTGTTTGTAGAATGAGGAACTCATCAATATGTGGAGCTATTACTGGAAGACAACCCTCAAGATTCCTTTCGAGTTTATCATTCCCGGCATTTTCATTAAAAATCAGCATTCCCTTTTTCCATCGCATGATTCTTGCCCCCATATTATTGAAAGAATTGTCTTCTTCCCATCACTTATTCTTTTTCCTAAACCCCCGCTTTTGAAACTCATTAAGATTCAATTGAAAAAAAGAGGCTATACGCCCCTTTCGGTAAAGCCTTCATATATTCGTCAAATAATCCTTCATCATTAAGATAAGCTTTGAACACAAGGGACTTCTTTTATCATTTTTTTCCAAAAATAACAAAAGGCTTTCCAAGATGATGGGGCTTGGTCTAACTTTTGAAAACTCTTCCTGGATCGCCTTTAAAGCTTCCGTATTTTTACGTGTTTCCATTCCCTCTTCTTTACGTGTTTCCACTTCCAGCATCCTGACGATAATCGAATGAATTTCTTCTTTTGGGCTCATATCCCGCATCGAGCATCCTGGTAGGGGAAATTGTTTCAATAATGGATCTTCCATGTTCTGCAGGCTTGCGATAATGGAATCCATCCGGTTCAATATGAAGCTAGGTAACAATTCCACATCGAAAGCATTTTGTTTCCTTATCAATATTCCGATATATCCTTTGAAAAGGGAATCTAAAATTATGGTGCAATCCGGCAGAAGATCAGCCGAAAGTCCCGGGTACAGCTCAATAATTTTACGTTTGAACCAAATCAAGCCCTCTTCATGGATATAATGTAAAAATCTATCTAGTTCTTTGCTGATATGAACCATTTGTTCCTGCATCATCATTTGAATCAAGTTGGTATTTCCCGTCATATGCTCAATGTGAACAGTGATCTGCCTCATGAATTTGTCTTTACTGGACAATGAAGCATCCAGTTCAAGATCAAGTAATGAGTCCGTCAACGCTTCATAATAAAATTTAAAAATGGAGACTAGTAATTCTTCCTTAGATTTAAAATAATTATAAAAAGACCCCTTTGCTATCCCACATTTTTCAGCAATTTCCTGAACGGAAGTAGCATGATAGCCTTTTTCCGCGAAAAGCTCTACAGACTTATCTATGATCATCTTATTTTTTTCTTTCATCAAATTCATCCTATCTCTTAAAATTATCAATTGATGACCAATGGGTCACATCTTCCGAATTGTATCCCAAAACCCTTGAAATCACAACGTTAACACTAACGAATATTATCTATTGCAATCATAATCCATATACTATATATTTGAGTCTATGACCGACTAGTCACAATTTTATGTATGGAGGGTACAAGCTTGAATTCAATAATAAAATTTTCATTAAAGAATAAATTGGCAATCTGGTTGCTTACGATCATCATCGTAGCAGCTGGTTTATACTCCGGTTTAAACATGAAACAAGAAACCATTCCAAGCATCTCGACTCCTTTAATAAGCATCTCCACTGTATATCCTGGAGCTGCACCTGAAGAAGTAGCAGATAAACTCACAGACCAGATTGAGCAGAAAGTAACAAATTTGCCAGGAGTCGAATTAGTCAGTTCTTCGTCCATGGCTAATGTCTCTTCCATCCAATTACAATATGATTATGATACGGATATGGACGATGCAGTAAAAGAAGTGAAAGAAGCTTTAGAGAAACTAGAACTGCCTGAGGGAGTGGATGACCCAAGCGTATCTAAATTAGAATTAAACGCTTTTCCTGTCGTCGCACTCAGTGTAACAGATAAGGGTTCGGATTTACCAGCTCTTACAAAAAATGTGGAAGATGTGTTAGTACCTAAACTTGAAGGAATTGACGGCGTGACATCCGTATCAATTTCCGGACAACAAGTAAATGAAGGCAGCCTTGTATTCGACCAGGAAAAGATGGCTCAATACGGGCTCGATGAAGATACCGTAAAGAAGGTTATCCAGGCCGCAAACGTCAACATGCCGCTTGGCATATATAACTTTGATGATAAAGAAAAAACGATCGTTGTGGATGGAAACATCTCCACATTAAAAGACCTGAAAAATATTAAGATACCTTTAACCGGCGGCTCTCAAACTGGAACGCCAACACAAACCGTACCCGAAACCAATCAATTATCTCCTGAAATGGAAACGGGTCCTGCCCAACTACAAAATGTCAAATTATCAGACATTGCCGATGTTAAAATCACCGGTAAGGCTGAATCGATTTCAAGAACAAACGGTAGCGAATCGATTGGGATTCAGGTTACAAGATCGCCTGATGCCGATACAGTCGCAATCGTAGACGACGTAAAAGAAGAAGTATCGAACTTCAAAGAAGAATTTAAAGGCGTAAGTGTACACACTACGCTTGATCAAGCCCAACCGATTAAAGATTCTGTGGAAACCATGATCAGCAAGGCACTCTTCGGCTGTCTGTTTGCAGTCATTGTTATCATGCTGTTCCTTAGGAACTTTAAAACGACTCTCATTTCTGTCATTTCGATTCCATTATCCCTGTTAGCAGCCCTTTTGGTGCTCAAACAAATGGATATTTCATTGAATGTCATGACACTGGGGGCCATGACAGTTGCCATTGGCCGAGTCGTCGATGACTCCATTGTCGTCATTGAAAATATTTATAGGAGAATGGCTTTAAAAGGCGAACAATTAAAAGGCGGCGAATTAATACGATCAGCCACTAAGGAAATGTTCATCCCTATCCTTTCATCGACAATCGTTACTGTAGCCGTATACTTGCCTTTAGCAAGCGTTACAGGACCTGTCGGGGAACTATTCATGCCATTCGCCTTAACAATGGTGTTTGCATTAGTCGCTTCCTTAATAATCGCCATCACACTTGTTCCGGCAATGGCAGACTCTTTATTTAAAAAGGGACTATCTAAAAAAGAATTAAAATCACATGAAGAAAAACCAAGCAAACTATCTGCATTCTACCGAAAAGCACTGGATTGGTCGTTAAACCATAAGTTAATCACTTTCGGTACAGCCATTGTATTATTGGCCGGCAGCTTATTCCTAATCCCAAGCATCGGTGTCAGCTTCATGCCTGCAGATGAAGAAAAAACGATTATCGTCACTTACACTCCCGCACCCGGAGAGTTAAAAGAGGATATTGAAAAGCAAACAGAAAAAGTAGAAAAATACTTCATGGATAAAGACGATGTGAAGACCGTTCAATACACACTTGGTGAAAGCATGATGGGCGGCATGATGGGCGGCTCGAGTAACTCGGCTCTCTTCTATGTACTCTATGATGAAGACACCGAAAATTTCGGGGACAAAAAAGAAACGGTCATAAAAGATTTAACTGAACTTGATTCACCAGGAACATGGAAACAACAAGAATTCACGTCAACAGCAAGCAACGAAACCACACTATTTGTTTACGGAAATACACAAAAAGACATTGAACCGGTAATTGACGATATTCAAAATATCATGAAGAAAAATAAAGATTTAAAAGATGTTGATACAAGTCTTTCCGATGCTTATGAGCAATATACACTAGTTGCAGACCAGGAAAAGCTAAGCGATCTTGGACTGACAGCTGCACAAATTGGTATGTCCATTGCAAACACGAATAAAGATGATGCTATAACTACGATTAAGAAAGATGGAGAAGAAGTCAAAGTATATGTCGAGACAGAAGAAACGGCATTCGAAGACAAAAAAGATCTTGAGAATACGAAAATTTCTTCTCCTATGGGAATGGAAATCCCATTGAAAGAGCTTGTGAAAATCGAAGAAGGCAAAGCTTCCGATACAATCAGCCGCCGCGATGGAAAAATTTATGCCGACGTGTCTGCAACAATCAAATCGGATGATGTAGCAGCAGTAACAGCTGAGGTACAAAAGGAAGTTGATAAATTAGACCTTCCCGCAAGCGTCTCTATAGACTATGGCGGAGTAACGGAAGATATCCAAGAATCATTCACTCAACTTGGTATCGCTATGTTAGCGGCCGTTGCTATCGTATACTTTGTCCTAGTCGTTACTTTCCATGGTGGTTTAGCACCAATAGCCATTCTCTTCTCCTTACCATTTACGGTAATCGGGGCATTGGCAGGGCTATTCGTTGCAGGTGAGACCATCAGCGTTTCGGCAATGATGGGTGTCCTAATGCTTATTGGCATCGTGGTAACCAACGCCATTGTATTAGTGGACCGCGTTATCAAAAATGAAGAATCCGGACTATCTACCAGGGAAGCTTTACTCGAGGCAGGATCCACCCGTCTACGTCCAATCCTGATGACTGCCCTGGCCACAATCGGCGCTTTAATACCTTTGGCAATCGGTGCGGAAGGCAGCGAATTAATATCACAAGGTTTGGGAATTACCGTTATCGGCGGACTGGTGAGTTCTACATTGCTAACACTTGTAATAGTACCGGTAGTATATGAAGTAATAATGAAAATAGGTAAAAAGAAGAAAAAAACAGTTAAGTAAAGAAGAAAAAGAAAGAGGGGATTCCTTATATTAGGAATCCCCTCTTTTTTGATTCAACAATTGATCAATATGCTCTTAATATATTAACCCTCATACTTCAGGACCTCTTTTGACGGAACTTTATTCCCTCTTCATTTAACCTGCCCCGTCTGATAAGACAAAACGTCCTATTCCTCATTTCAAGGAAACTTGTATGTTTTTAAACTTGATTTAAACAAAAAAAAAGGAAAGGACTCGCTTTCCCTTTTAATTTCTATAGATTAGTGTTTGGTGAAAGTTTGGTCTATCGCATTTGCCAGATCCAGCGATTTTTCTTTTAGATAACGCTTCGTTACGTTTAAATCTTTATGACCGGCAAGCTTGGATATCGTTTGTATATCTATTCCATTATCCACTAACCTTTGGCAAAAGGTATGTCGCAGTTTATGTGGATGCACATTGTATTTTTTTAAAATATATTGAACCGACCTGGGAGTGATCCTTTGATTATAGCTTGAGATGAATAACGGATCTGCTTTTTCTTTTAAAGAATAAAGATAATTTTTTACATGTTGTATAGCCGATAGTGTAAGGGGAACGGATCTATCGATTTCACCTTTTGCGTTCCTGACAAGTATATAATTTCGCTCTGTTTCCATAATGACGTCACGACCATTTAAGTCACATAATTCAGAGACACGGATTCCAGTATGTAACAAAAGGTAGACGATGGCAATGTTCCTTAGATTTCCTTCTGCTTCTATATCCCTTAACAGGATCTGCTGCTCATTTATGCTTAAAGTCTCAGGTATCTCAAACTTGTGCTCCTTAACCTTACGTTCCACAGAAAGCATAACTTGCGGTTTGCCTAAAAATTTAAAGAAAACATTTAGGGCGATATAGTGTTTTTCGATTGTTCCCGGGCTTTTCTTGCAATTTTCTAAATAATCAAGATAACCCTGAACATCTTCAGAATGAATCTCCGTCAATATCTTTTGTGTCTGGTCACAAAACTGTGAAAGGACACCAGTATACGTTTTGATCGTATTAGCTGATTTGCCTTGGTCTCTCAACCATTCAGCAAACGAAAAAATCATTTCATCTTTAGCAGAGGTATCCATCGGCTATTCCCCCATTGACAGTTTCAGAACTACGTTAAGTTTAACATATATCCCTACAGAAACGAAGAATTCTGTCCCTTTGTCTTAAACAGATATGGATAATACAGATAGCTGTAGAGATTCAGATGCATTTATAGTATGTCCTACCATTTATACTGCCTATAACTTTCTTTTTGGTCCTTTTGAGTCCCAACCTTTTTAACAGGTTTAAATAAAAAGATACTGAAGGAAAAACACCTGCAAAAAAAGACCAGCCGGATGGCTGATCTTTGAAATGGCTTGGCGGCGTCCTACTCTCACAGGGGGAAACCCCCAACTACCATCGGCGCTGAAGAGCTTAACTGCCGTGTTCGGAATGGGAACGGGTGTGACCTCTTCGCTATCGCCACCAAACATGAAAGGAACGTTGTTCCTTCAAAACTAGATAATAAGAAGGTATTTCATTTTTTTAAAGCGTTGGTTAAGTCCTCGATCTATTAGTATCAGTCAGCTCCACATGTCGCCACGCTTCCACCTCTGACCTATCAACCTGATCATCTTTCAGGGATCTTACTAGCTTGCGCCATGGGAAATCTCATCTTGAGGGGGGCTTCATGCTTAGATGCTTTCAGCACTTATCCCGTCCGCACGTAGCTACCCAGCTATGCCTTTGGCAAGACAACTGGTACACCAGCGGTGCGTCCATCCCGGTCCTCTCGTACTAAGGACAGCTCCTCTCAAATTTCCTGCGCCCGCGACGGATAGGGACCGAACTGTCTCACGACGTTCTGAACCCAGCTCGCGTACCGCTTTAATGGGCGAACAGCCCAACCCTTGGGACCGACTACAGCCCCAGGATGCGATGAGCCGACATCGAGGTGCCAAACCTCCCCGTCGATGTGGACTCTTGGGGGAGATAAGCCTGTTATCCCCGGGGTAGCTTTTATCCGTTGAGCGATGGCCCTTCCATGCGGAACCACCGGATCACTAAGCCCGACTTTCGTCCCTGCTCGACTTGTAGGTCTCGCAGTCAAGCTCCCTTGTGCCTTTACACTCTACGAATGATTTCCAACCATTCTGAGGGAACCTTTGGGCGCCTCCGTTACTCTTTAGGAGGCGACCGCCCCAGTCAAACTGCCCACCTGACACTGTCTCCCACCCCGATAAGGGGCGCGGGTTAGAATTTCAATACAGCCAGGGTAGTATCCCACCAACGCCTCCACCGAAGCTAGCGCTCCGGCTTCTCAGGCTCCTACCTATCCTGTACAAGCTGTACCAAAATTCAATATCAGGCTGCAGTAAAGCTCCACGGGGTCTTTCCGTCCTGTCGCGGGTAACCTGCATCTTCACAGGTACTATAATTTCACCGAGTCTCTCGTTGAGACAGTGCCCAGATCGTTACACCTTTCGTGCGGGTCGGAACTTACCCGACAAGGAATTTCGCTACCTTAGGACCGTTATAGTTACGGCCGCCGTTTACTGGGGCTTCGGTTCAAAGCTTCGCTTGCGCTAACCTCTCCCCTTAACCTTCCAGCACCGGGCAGGTGTCAGCCCCTATACTTCGCCTTGCGGCTTCGCAGAGACCTGTGTTTTTGCTAAACAGTCGCCTGGGCCTATTCACTGCGGCTTTTCTGGGCTATTCACCCTAAAAAGCACCCCTTCTCCCGAAGTTACGGGGTCATTTTGCCGAGTTCCTTAACGAGAGTTCTCTCGCACACCTTAGGATTCTCTCCTCGCCTACCTGTGTCGGTTTGCGGTACGGGCACCTTACATCTCACTAGAGGCTTTTCTTGGCAGCGTGGAATCAGGAACTTCGGTACTATATTTCCCTCGCCATCACAGCTCCGCCTTAATGGAAACGGGATTTTCCTCGTTTCCGGCCTAACTGCTTGGACGCGCATATCCAACAGCGCGCTTACCCTATCCTTCTGCGTCCCCCCATCGTTCAAACGATGTATAGGTGGTACAGGAATATCAACCTGTTGTCCATCGCCTACGCCTTTCGGCCTCGGCTTAGGTCCCGACTAACCCTGAGCGGACGAGCCTTCCTCAGGAAACCTTAGGCATTCGGTGGAAGGGATTCTCACCCTTCTTTCGCTACTCATACCGGCATTCTCACTTCTAAGCGCTCCACCAGTCCTTCCGGTCTGACTTCAACGCCCTTAGAACGCTCTCCTACCATCGACACCATACGGTGTCAATCCACAGCTTCGGTGATACGTTTAGCCCCGGTACATTTTCGGCGCGGAGTCACTCGACCAGTGAGCTATTACGCACTCTTTAAATGGTGGCTGCTTCTGAGCCAACATCCTGGTTGTCTAAGCAACTCCACATCCTTTTCCACTTAACGTATACTTTGGGACCTTAGCTGGTGGTCTGGGCTGTTTCCCTTTCGACTACGGATCTTATCACTCGCAGTCTGACTCCCAAGAATAAGTATTTGGCATTCGGAGTTTGACTGAATTCGGTAACCCGTTGGGGGCCCCTAGTCCAATCAGTGCTCTACCTCCAATACTCTCATCTTGAGGCTAGCCCTAAAGCTATTTCGGAGAGAACCAGCTATCTCCAGGTTCGATTGGAATTTCTCCGCTACCCACACCTCATCCCCGCACTTTTCAACGTGCGTGGGTTCGGGCCTCCATTCAGTGTTACCTGAACTTCACCCTGGACATGGGTAGATCACCTGGTTTCGGGTCTACGACCTCATACTCATTCGCCCTATTCAGACTCGCTTTCGCTGCGGCTCCGTCTTATCAACTTAACCTCGCATGAAATCGTAACTCGCCGGTTCATTCTACAAAAGGCACGCCATTACCCATTAACGGGCTTTGACTACTTGTAGGCACACGGTTTCAGGATCTATTTCACTCCCCTTCCGGGGTGCTTTTCACCTTTCCCTCACGGTACTGGTTCACTATCGGTCACTAGGGAGTATTTAGCCTTGGGAGATGGTCCTCCCTGCTTCCGACGGGATTTCTCGTGTCCCGCCGTACTCAGGATCCACTCAGGAGGGAACGAAGTTTCAACTACAGGGTTTTTACCTTCTTTGACGGACCTTTCCAGATCACTTCATTTACCCCGTTCCTTTGTAACTCCATGTTGAGTGTCCTACAACCCCAAGAGGCAAGCCTCTTGGTTTGGGCTAATTCCGTTTCGCTCGCCGCTACTCAGGAAATCGCATTTGCTTTCTCTTCCTCCGGGTACTTAGATGTTTCAGTTCCCCGGGTCTGCCTTCAGTACCCTATGTATTCAGGTAAAGATACTGTTCCATTACGAACAGTGGGTTTCCCCATTCGGAAATCTCCGGATCAAAGCTTACTTACAGCTCCCCGAAGCATATCGGTGTTAGTCCCGTCCTTCATCGGCTCCTAGTGCCAAGGCATCCACCGTGCGCCCTTTCTAACTTAACCGTTAAAAAAGATCTTACAGATGCTTTGAAAAAAATTAATTGCCTTCTATCTATTATCTAGTTTTCAAGGAACAAAGCAGAAAGAATCCATCACATCGTGATGTTTGTCTTTCCTATCTGAATGAATTACTCATTCAAAACTGAACAAAACAAAAGCGCTCTCGTAATTATCCTTAGAAAGGAGGTGATCCAGCCGCACCTTCCGATACGGCTACCTTGTTACGACTTCACCCCAATCATCTGTCCCACCTTAGGCGGCTGGCTCCATAAAGGTTACCTCACCGACTTCGGGTGTTACAAACTCTCGTGGTGTGACGGGCGGTGTGTACAAGGCCCGGGAACGTATTCACCGCGGCATGCTGATCCGCGATTACTAGCGATTCCGGCTTCATGTAGGCGAGTTGCAGCCTACAATCCGAACTGAGAATGGCTTTATGGGATTCGCTTACCTTCGCAGGTTTGCAGCCCTTTGTACCATCCATTGTAGCACGTGTGTAGCCCAGGTCATAAGGGGCATGATGATTTGACGTCATCCCCACCTTCCTCCGGTTTGTCACCGGCAGTCACCTTAGAGTGCCCAACTGAATGCTGGCAACTAAGATCAAGGGTTGCGCTCGTTGCGGGACTTAACCCAACATCTCACGACACGAGCTGACGACAACCATGCACCACCTGTCACTCTGCCCCCCGAAGGGGAAAGCCCTATCTCTAGGGTTGTCAGAGGATGTCAAGACCTGGTAAGGTTCTTCGCGTTGCTTCGAATTAAACCACATGCTCCACCGCTTGTGCGGGCCCCCGTCAATTCCTTTGAGTTTCAGCCTTGCGGCCGTACTCCCCAGGCGGAGTGCTTAATGCGTTAGCTGCAGCACTAAAGGGCGGAAACCCTCTAACACTTAGCACTCATCGTTTACGGCGTGGACTACCAGGGTATCTAATCCTGTTTGCTCCCCACGCTTTCGCGCCTCAGTGTCAGTTACAGACCAGAAAGTCGCCTTCGCCACTGGTGTTCCTCCAAATCTCTACGCATTTCACCGCTACACTTGGAATTCCACTTTCCTCTTCTGCACTCAAGTTCCCCAGTTTCCAATGACCCTCCACGGTTGAGCCGTGGGCTTTCACATCAGACTTAAGGAACCACCTGCGCGCGCTTTACGCCCAATAATTCCGGACAACGCTTGCCACCTACGTATTACCGCGGCTGCTGGCACGTAGTTAGCCGTGGCTTTCTGGTTAGGTACCGTCAAGGTACCAGCAGTTACTCTGGTACTTGTTCTTCCCTAACAACAGAACTTTACGACCCGAAGGCCTTCTTCGTTCACGCGGCGTTGCTCCGTCAGACTTTCGTCCATTGCGGAAGATTCCCTACTGCTGCCTCCCGTAGGAGTCTGGGCCGTGTCTCAGTCCCAGTGTGGCCGATCACCCTCTCAGGTCGGCTACGCATCGTCGCCTTGGTGAGCCATTACCTCACCAACTAGCTAATGCGCCGCGGGCCCATCTATAAGTGACAGCGTAAACCGTCTTTCCATCTTCTCTCATGCGAGAAAAGAACGTATCCGGTATTAGCTCCGGTTTCCCGAAGTTATCCCAGTCTTATAGGCAGGTTGCCCACGTGTTACTCACCCGTCCGCCGCTAATCTCAGGGAGCAAGCTCCCATCGATTCGCTCGACTTGCATGTATTAGGCACGCCGCCAGCGTTCGTCCTGAGCCAGGATCAAACTCTCCGAAGAAATGTTTGACTTGCTCATTTGCTTTTTTAATAGTGTGTGCTCACTTAAAATTTAACGTTGGCGCTTTGTTTTGTTCAGTTTTCAAAGAGCAATTTTCACAATCGTTCTTTCGAACGGCTTGTTTATTCATCATAACATCTTATTGATTAGTTGTCAACTTCTGCGAAGTTTTTAACTTATTTTAAACCGCTGTATTTTCCAGCGACCATTTCATCTTATCATTTTCATAGTAAGAAGTCAATAGTTATTATTTCTTTTCAGCAATCTGCCAAAAGTGATGAAGTTTTTCGTTTGTCTTAGTTGGTGCTTATTTATATTAATCCTTTCCTAACATAAAGTCAACACATTTCACAATAAATAATTCTTTTTCTCAAAGTTAGATCAAGAATGGTTTCAAGGTCCGTTTTGCTAAAGGAAAATACACACATTAGTTGGTCAGATTTGAAGGTATCCCGACAAAGCCTAAAAGGTTTTTATCTTTTTCGCTGTTTTCGTAAAGTTTGTTGTTTTCGAAAAAGGGGTATTATGGGATATTAAAATAAAGTAGTAAGTAATCTTTTTTAAGGAGTGATTAAATGGCATATGTTTATACTTTATTTGTTATTTCTGTAATAGGCTTTGTTTGTTATCGGCTGATTAAAAAGAAATCAACGCCTTCAAATAGATACACACCTTATGATGACATCACAATGGGAATTAAAGGTGACGATATACAAAAAGATAATCCAATACAGGATACCAAGCATCACATTCAATATGAAGAGAAATCAAATAACGACAAGACCGTTTAATGCAGTCTTTTATTATGTGGTCAAGAAAGCAACACTGTACAGCCATCTTTTTTCATGACCTTATGAACACAAAAAAGACCAGCCGGATGGCTGATCTTTGAAATGGCTTGGCGGCGTCCTACTCTCACAGGGGGAAACCCCCAACTACCATCGGCGCTGAAGAGCTTAACTGCCGTGTTCGGAATGGGAACGGGTGTGACCTCTTCGCTATCGCCACCAAACATGAAAGGAACGTTGTTCCTTCAAAACTAGATAATAAGAAGGTATTTCATTTTTTTAAAGCGTTGGTTAAGTCCTCGATCTATTAGTATCAGTCAGCTCCACATGTCGCCACGCTTCCACCTCTGACCTATCAACCTGATCATCTTTCAGGGATCTTACTAGCTTGCGCCATGGGAAATCTCATCTTGAGGGGGGCTTCATGCTTAGATGCTTTCAGCACTTATCCCGTCCGCACGTAGCTACCCAGCTATGCCTTTGGCAAGACAACTGGTACACCAGCGGTGCGTCCATCCCGGTCCTCTCGTACTAAGGACAGCTCCTCTCAAATTTCCTGCGCCCGCGACGGATAGGGACCGAACTGTCTCACGACGTTCTGAACCCAGCTCGCGTACCGCTTTAATGGGCGAACAGCCCAACCCTTGGGACCGACTACAGCCCCAGGATGCGATGAGCCGACATCGAGGTGCCAAACCTCCCCGTCGATGTGGACTCTTGGGGGAGATAAGCCTGTTATCCCCGGGGTAGCTTTTATCCGTTGAGCGATGGCCCTTCCATGCGGAACCACCGGATCACTAAGCCCGACTTTCGTCCCTGCTCGACTTGTAGGTCTCGCAGTCAAGCTCCCTTGTGCCTTTACACTCTACGAATGATTTCCAACCATTCTGAGGGAACCTTTGGGCGCCTCCGTTACTCTTTAGGAGGCGACCGCCCCAGTCAAACTGCCCACCTGACACTGTCTCCCACCCCGATAAGGGGCGCGGGTTAGAATTTCAATACAGCCAGGGTAGTATCCCACCAACGCCTCCACCGAAGCTAGCGCTCCGGCTTCTCAGGCTCCTACCTATCCTGTACAAGCTGTACCAAAATTCAATATCAGGCTGCAGTAAAGCTCCACGGGGTCTTTCCGTCCTGTCGCGGGTAACCTGCATCTTCACAGGTACTATAATTTCACCGAGTCTCTCGTTGAGACAGTGCCCAGATCGTTACACCTTTCGTGCGGGTCGGAACTTACCCGACAAGGAATTTCGCTACCTTAGGACCGTTATAGTTACGGCCGCCGTTTACTGGGGCTTCGGTTCAAAGCTTCGCTTGCGCTAACCTCTCCCCTTAACCTTCCAGCACCGGGCAGGTGTCAGCCCCTATACTTCGCCTTGCGGCTTCGCAGAGACCTGTGTTTTTGCTAAACAGTCGCCTGGGCCTATTCACTGCGGCTTTTCTGGGCTATTCACCCTAAAAAGCACCCCTTCTCCCGAAGTTACGGGGTCATTTTGCCGAGTTCCTTAACGAGAGTTCTCTCGCACACCTTAGGATTCTCTCCTCGCCTACCTGTGTCGGTTTGCGGTACGGGCACCTTACATCTCACTAGAGGCTTTTCTTGGCAGCGTGGAATCAGGAACTTCGGTACTATATTTCCCTCGCCATCACAGCTCCGCCTTAATGGAAACGGGATTTGCCTCGTTTCCGGCCTAACTGCTTGGACGCGCATATCCAACAGCGCGCTTACCCTATCCTTCTGCGTCCCCCCATCGTTCAAACGATGTATAGGTGGTACAGGAATATCAACCTGTTGTCCATCGCCTACGCCTTTCGGCCTCGGCTTAGGTCCCGACTAACCCTGAGCGGACGAGCCTTCCTCAGGAAACCTTAGGCATTCGGTGGAAGGGATTCTCACCCTTCTTTCGCTACTCATACCGGCATTCTCACTTCTAAGCGCTCCACCAGTCCTTCCGGTCTGACTTCAACGCCCTTAGAACGCTCTCCTACCATCGACACCATACGGTGTCAATCCACAGCTTCGGTGATACGTTTAGCCCCGGTACATTTTCGGCGCGGAGTCACTCGACCAGTGAGCTATTACGCACTCTTTAAATGGTGGCTGCTTCTGAGCCAACATCCTGGTTGTCTAAGCAACTCCACATCCTTTTCCACTTAACGTATACTTTGGGACCTTAGCTGGTGGTCTGGGCTGTTTCCCTTTCGACTACGGATCTTATCACTCGCAGTCTGACTCCCAAGAATAAGTATTTGGCATTCGGAGTTTGACTGAATTCGGTAACCCGTTGGGGGCCCCTAGTCCAATCAGTGCTCTACCTCCAATACTCTCATCTTGAGGCTAGCCCTAAAGCTATTTCGGAGAGAACCAGCTATCTCCAGGTTCGATTGGAATTTCTCCGCTACCCACACCTCATCCCCGCACTTTTCAACGTGCGTGGGTTCGGGCCTCCATTCAGTGTTACCTGAACTTCACCCTGGACATGGGTAGATCACCTGGTTTCGGGTCTACGACCTCATACTCATTCGCCCTATTCAGACTCGCTTTCGCTGCGGCTCCGTCTTATCAACTTAACCTCGCATGAAATCGTAACTCGCCGGTTCATTCTACAAAAGGCACGCCATTACCCATTAACGGGCTTTGACTACTTGTAGGCACACGGTTTCAGGATCTATTTCACTCCCCTTCCGGGGTGCTTTTCACCTTTCCCTCACGGTACTGGTTCACTATCGGTCACTAGGGAGTATTTAGCCTTGGGAGATGGTCCTCCCTGCTTCCGACGGGATTTCTCGTGTCCCGCCGTACTCAGGATCCACTCAGGAGGGAACGAAGTTTCAACTACAGGGTTTTTACCTTCTTTGACGGACCTTTCCAGATCACTTCATTTACCCCGTTCCTTTGTAACTCCATGTTGAGTGTCCTACAACCCCAAGAGGCAAGCCTCTTGGTTTGGGCTAATTCCGTTTCGCTCGCCGCTACTCAGGAAATCGCATTTGCTTTCTCTTCCTCCGGGTACTTAGATGTTTCAGTTCCCCGGGTCTGCCTTCAGTACCCTATGTATTCAGGTAAAGATACTGTTCCATTACGAACAGTGGGTTTCCCCATTCGGAAATCTCCGGATCAAAGCTTACTTACAGCTCCCCGAAGCATATCGGTGTTAGTCCCGTCCTTCATCGGCTCCTAGTGCCAAGGCATCCACCGTGCGCCCTTTCTAACTTAACCGTTAAAAAAGATCTTACAGATGCTTTGAAAAAAATTAATTGCCTTCTATCTATTATCTAGTTTTCAAGGAACAAAGCAGAAAGAATCCATCACATCGTGATGCTTGTCTTTCCTATTTGAATGAATTACTCATTCAAAACTGAACAAAACAAAAGCGCTCTCGTAATTATCCTTAGAAAGGAGGTGATCCAGCCGCACCTTCCGATACGGCTACCTTGTTACGACTTCACCCCAATCATCTGTCCCACCTTAGGCGGCTGGCTCCATAAAGGTTACCTCACCGACTTCGGGTGTTACAAACTCTCGTGGTGTGACGGGCGGTGTGTACAAGGCCCGGGAACGTATTCACCGCGGCATGCTGATCCGCGATTACTAGCGATTCCGGCTTCATGTAGGCGAGTTGCAGCCTACAATCCGAACTGAGAATGGCTTTATGGGATTCGCTTACCTTCGCAGGTTTGCAGCCCTTTGTACCATCCATTGTAGCACGTGTGTAGCCCAGGTCATAAGGGGCATGATGATTTGACGTCATCCCCACCTTCCTCCGGTTTGTCACCGGCAGTCACCTTAGAGTGCCCAACTGAATGCTGGCAACTAAGATCAAGGGTTGCGCTCGTTGCGGGACTTAACCCAACATCTCACGACACGAGCTGACGACAACCATGCACCACCTGTCACTCTGCCCCCCGAAGGGGAAAGCCCTATCTCTAGGGTTGTCAGAGGATGTCAAGACCTGGTAAGGTTCTTCGCGTTGCTTCGAATTAAACCACATGCTCCACCGCTTGTGCGGGCCCCCGTCAATTCCTTTGAGTTTCAGCCTTGCGGCCGTACTCCCCAGGCGGAGTGCTTAATGCGTTAGCTGCAGCACTAAAGGGCGGAAACCCTCTAACACTTAGCACTCATCGTTTACGGCGTGGACTACCAGGGTATCTAATCCTGTTTGCTCCCCACGCTTTCGCGCCTCAGTGTCAGTTACAGACCAGAAAGTCGCCTTCGCCACTGGTGTTCCTCCAAATCTCTACGCATTTCACCGCTACACTTGGAATTCCACTTTCCTCTTCTGCACTCAAGTTCCCCAGTTTCCAATGACCCTCCACGGTTGAGCCGTGGGCTTTCACATCAGACTTAAGGAACCACCTGCGCGCGCTTTACGCCCAATAATTCCGGACAACGCTTGCCACCTACGTATTACCGCGGCTGCTGGCACGTAGTTAGCCGTGGCTTTCTGGTTAGGTACCGTCAAGGTACCAGCAGTTACTCTGGTACTTGTTCTTCCCTAACAACAGAACTTTACGACCCGAAGGCCTTCTTCGTTCACGCGGCGTTGCTCCGTCAGACTTTCGTCCATTGCGGAAGATTCCCTACTGCTGCCTCCCGTAGGAGTCTGGGCCGTGTCTCAGTCCCAGTGTGGCCGATCACCCTCTCAGGTCGGCTACGCATCGTCGCCTTGGTGAGCCATTACCTCACCAACTAGCTAATGCGCCGCGGGCCCATCTATAAGTGACAGCGTAAACCGTCTTTCCATCTTCTCTCATGCGAGAAAAGAACGTATCCGGTATTAGCTCCGGTTTCCCGAAGTTATCCCAGTCTTATAGGCAGGTTGCCCACGTGTTACTCACCCGTCCGCCGCTAATCTCAGGGAGCAAGCTCCCATCGATTCGCTCGACTTGCATGTATTAGGCACGCCGCCAGCGTTCGTCCTGAGCCAGGATCAAACTCTCCGAAGAAATGTTTGACTTGCTCATTTTGCTTTTTTAATAGTGTGTGCTCACTTAAAATTTAACGTTGGCGCTTTGTTTTGTTCAGTTTTCAAAGAGCAATTTTCACAATCGTTCTTTCGAACGGCTTGTTTATTCATCATAACATCTTATTGATTAGTTGTCAACTTCTGCGAAGTTTTCAACTTATTTTTAATCGCTGTGTTTTTCAGCGACCATTTCATCTTATCATTTTCATAGTAAGAAGTCAATAGTTATTATTTCTTTTCAGCAATCTGCCAAAAGCGATGAAGTTTTTCGTTTGTCTTAGTTGGTGCTTATTTATATTAATCCTTTCCTACCATAATGTCAACGCTTTTTCTCCATTTCTTATATTTATATCTTGCACAGGTTATTAGCTTCTTCAGTTTATCAACGATTCCAAGACAGAACTTATATAATAGAATGAATAGCAACCATACATCGAATAGACCTAATAAGTATCTTTATATCTTCTTTTAAATGCTTCTTAATGAATAATGAAGTTTGAAATATAACCAAGTTGACTTCACAATTTTCATTATGCTATTATATAACCAAGTAAAATAATCGGAATAGTTAATTTTATTTATAAGCTTTCTTTCAACAAAACTTAGCTAAATTAAAGGAGATGGGAATATGACAGCAGCAATGGTAATACCAGGTGCGGAATCTTTTTTCTTACCCGGCAATTCTATCGGCATTCTTATTTGCCATGGTTTTAACGGAACGCCACAAAGCGTAAGGTATTTAGGTGAAAAATTCGCTGCCAAAGGCTTTACTGTCTTCGCTCCTCGACTGGCGGGCCACGGAACGGATGAATATGAAATGGAAACGAGTCATTATCAGGAGTGGATACAAGATGTTGAAATGGCTTATACAAAATTAAAACGAACCTGCACCCATGTATTCGCCATCGGACAATCTATGGGAGGCGCCCTTGTTCTCGACTTAGCGACAAAAGTGGCTTGCGATGGAATTCTCACCATCAATGCCGCTCTCCAAGTTCCTGAATATGAAATATATCGTAACCAATCGGTACCACGCTTCGTTCCTGAAGGCAAGCCTGACATAAAAGACGATACAACCAAAGAAATCACATATGATCGAGTTCCGTCAAAAGCGATTAATCAATTGCTTGATATAATGGAACATACCAGTCAAAAACTAATAGACGTTTCGTGCCCGATACTTCTCTTCCATTCTCCAGAAGATCACGTTGTACCAGACTCGTGTTCCTATCATATTTACGATACTGTTGTTTCCGGTGATAAGGAGATGGCCTCTCTTGAAAATTCATATCATGTGGCCTCGTTGGATCATGACAAAGATCATATCATTGAACGGTCATATCAGTTCATTCAAAGGTTAAGTAACAGGGCAATAATCGCTTCTTAAACTCCTTTCTCCATATAATTCAGGTTTACCCATACACTTCATGGGTATATATAGTATATAAGAAAAAGGAGGTAACATAATGAGCGGTTTATCAGACAAAGTAAAAAGTACTGTAAATAAAGTTAAAGGTGAAACGAAAGACCAAGTCGGAAACGCGAAAAATGATCCTCACTTACAAGCAGAAGGTAAAGTCGATAAATTAAAAGGCAATCTCCAAGATGGCATTAGTAAATTGAAAAATGACCGTTAATTGCAAATAGCGAATACATGATTAACTCTCTTAACGAACATTCTCATTTCATATAAAAATGATTCCCCTTTTTATAGAAAAGAGGCGGCAGATAATCTGCCGCCTCTTTCCTTCTTCAATTTGCTTGAATAACAACAACACACATATCATCAGGTTGATCTTTCTGCATTTCCGGGGACATCAAAAAATCGATAGGGGGAGATTCTTTACAATCAAACCATCTCGTCGAGACCGCTTCTTTTATTTGGTCGAGTCCTTCCGTCCCTTCTCGATCTATCGCTTCCATGACTCCATCCGTAAATAGCATAAGCTGAATCTTCTCTTCATAATGAATAACGGACTTCTCTATTTTCATCTCGGTGAAGAACCCAACAGGACATGTCCCTTTTGAAAGTGAGGCCACTTTTCCATCGTCCATTAAAGCAAATCCCGGAGGATGTCCGGCATTCACATATTCCACTGTCTTTTGCTCTGTATCAATGATCATATAAATCGCGGTAAAATAATAATGCACTTGATTTTCTTCTTTATTAAGGGTACTCATCCAGTGATTCAATTCGTTTATTACTGCCACTGGATCCGTATGTGTCCTGATGGCATCCCTCAATACGGAGGAAATGAACATGCACACAAGTGAGGCGGATATGCCATGCCCCATCATATCCAACAGGATGATCCCATACCGATTTTCATCGATGCGGTGCCAATAGTACATATCCCCTGCTAATTTATTCGCAGGTAAGTATGATGCCCTGATAGTTAAGTGGTCATTTATAATGGGTTCACTTAATAAACTGCTTTGAACCTGCATGGAAAGATCCAATTCATTGCGGATTTTTTCATCCTGCATTTTATGCCAATCTTTTTCATATTTAAGTCTTAACCCCACGCGAATCCTCGCAAGTAAATCTATTTTATTGATAGGCTTCATTATATAATCAATTCCGCCAACATCAAGTGCCTCGGCCACCTTGTTTGAATCTTCAAGGGCGGTCACAAAAATGACGGGAATATCTCTAAGGTGAGGAATACTTTGAAGTCTCCTGCACGCCTCTATCCCATCGATCTCCGGCATCATGATATCAAGCAGAATGATATCAACTGAAGTTTCTTTAGGTTGCGGACTATCCACCTGTAAATATTCAAACATCTCAACAGCTGAAGTTAATGATAGAAAATCCGTATAGCCAGCTCGTTTTAGAATTTTCTCTATAACGAAAAGGTTAACCTGGTTATCATCTACGATTAAAATCGTCATTCTTTCATTCCCCTTTTGGCTTATATCGAGCGGCAACATTTATCTCTTTTATATGAATCAGTACTTTAATAAAGCTCCCTTAATAGGGATTTTTCTATTATATTATAACGAAGTTCAGTCTCTTTTAATAAAAATAAACCACGGTAGTGATTCTAGATGGAGACCAACTCATTATTTATACCCCTTCTTCCGATACCTTAAACATAGAAATGTAAAAAAAGCGAAAAATGATGCACTAAATTAAAAAGAAAGAGTCCGCTTATATGCGAACTCTTTCTTTTTACAATTTCCGATAAATTCGTTCCTTTGAGTCAAAGTCCTCATAATCTTCCGAAAAGGATGATGTATGAAGTGTTTCCTTGCTGCCAACCGCAAGGAAGCCCCCTTTACAAAGACTGTCATAAAACAACTGATTAACATAGGTCTGTAATTCACCGGTAAAGTATATCATCACATTCCGGCACATGATGATATGAAACTCATTGAACGAGCCATCAGTAACTAAATTATGCTGGAAAAACACAATGTTTTTAAGGAGATTCGAATCAAGATAAGCATTTTGATAATCGGTTGTATAATACTCCGAAAATTCCTGGTTACCTCCAGCTTGCAAATAGTTTTTCGTATAAGACTGCATTCTATTTAAAGGTAATATCCCTTTTTCCGCATGACGGAGGACTTCATCATTCATATCAGTGGCATAAATCCTCGCCTTATCATAGAGTCCTTCTTCCTTGAGGATGATCGCCATGGAAAAGGCTTCTTCACCGGTCGAACAACCCGCATGCCAAATCCTGATTTCAGGAAGTTTTTTCAGGAGCGGTACAATATTTAAACGAAAGGCTTTAAAGAACTCCGGATCGCGAAACATTTCAGTGACATTTATTGAAAAATCTTTCAAAAGCTTCTCGACATACCCTTTTTCATATAAAACCATTTCTATCATTCCGCTAATCCTGCGAATATGGTCCAGTCTCATTCTATTTTCAACTCTTCTTTTTATTGAAGAACGCATATATTTACGAAAATCAAAGCCAGATACGGAATAAATGGCCTCTAACAATAATTCGAGTTCTAAATCTTCTCTTTCTTCAATCGTTAAAGTATCCTTCATGCAAAACCTTCCTTACCCGTACTATCAATCAATTAGTCAGCCATACTCTTAGGACGGATAGCAGCTGATCCAATTTTAATGGCTTGCTGACATAATCGGAAGCGCCGGCCTTCAGGCATTTTTCCCTATCGCCTTTCATCGCTTTCGCAGTTAGCGCGATGATTGGAAGATCCTCGAACTTACTTTGCTCGCGAATTCTGGTCATCGTTTCGTAACCGTCCATGCCCGGCATCATGATATCCATCAAAATAACATCTATATCATTTCCTTTTTCAAGGAGTTCCAAACATTCGTAGCCGTTTTCAGCTGTAAGGATTTCCATCCCCTCATGATTCAGCGCATTTTTCAGAGCAAATATATTACGGTGATCATCATCGACGACAAGTACTTTTTTATTGCAGAATGGTTTGACCTTATCCCGATCTTCTTCATCCATTATAACTACATCCGGTTCTCCCTGACCGCCAAAAGGCGCGGCAGAATCATCGTGGTTAGCTGCTGCCACTTCTGGAGAAGCAGCTATTGCTTCGCCGACATTTTTGAAGCCCTCTGGCATGCTTGGAATAAAGAAAGTAAAGGTACTGCCTTGCCCTTCTTCACTATCTACAATGACCCAGCCTCCCAGAAGTTTGGCAAACTCCCGGCAAATCGATAGCCCTAGTCCTGTACCGCCATATTTTCTCATTGTAGCTCCGTCACCTTGCTGGAACGCTTCAAAGATAAGTTTTTGCTTCTCTTTTGAAATTCCGATGCCCGTATCCGTCACCTTAATTTCAACCCAATTGCTAGCTCCTTTTGTCTGTATCCATTGTGCTACATTTTCTTCATCAGCTTTTTGGATTTGGACAGACACAGAACCTTTTTCCGTGAATTTAAATGCATTGGATAATAGGTTTTTCAAAATTTGCTGGAAGCGCTGTTCATCCGTAAAGAAAATGTCCGGAACGTTTTTACTCTTTTCTATTATAAAGTCAATGTTCTTTTTCTTCGCTACATGATCGAAGTTACGGTGCAATAACTCAGGAAGTTCACTTAAATTCATTTCGTCAAAGACCACTTCAAGCTTTCCGACTTCAACTTTTGATAAATCCAAAATGTCATTGATCAACGTTAATAAGTCTTGGCCTGATGAATTAATGACACGAGCGAATTCCTGTTGCTCTTCATTTAATTTACTATCATTCGGATCCGAAAGCATTTCTGATAAAATCAGAATACTATTGAGCGGTGTCCGCAATTCATGGGACATGTTTGCCATGAACTCAGATTTATATTTTGAACTTAACTTTAATTCTTCCGCTTGTTTTTCAAGATTTAGTTTAGCTACTTGAAGCTCTTTCGATTTTTCTTCAGTTTCACGATTTCTCTCTTCTAATTGTTCATTGATCATTCGCAACTCTTCAGCCTGTGTCTGCAGTTCCTCTGATTGGGCTTGCATTTCCTCTGACTGTGATTGTAATTCTTCCGATTGAGCCTGTAACTCTTCGGTCTGTGCCTGTGATTCTTTCAATAAACGCTCTATTTCCATCCGGCCCTCTACATTATTAATCGTGATGCCTAAAGTATCAAGAACCTGGTTCAGGAAAGTTTTTTGCAGCTTCGTAAAGGCCTCCAAACTTGCCAGTTCGACCATCGCCACAACTTCATCCTCAAAAACGACTGGCGCGATGGCAATGCTTTTCGGGTTGACTTCCCCTAATCCTGTTGTAACCAATTGGAAATCTTCAGGGATATCGTCAATGACCTTCGATTTCTTTTCAAGGGCGCATTGTCCGATCAAACCTTCGCCCATACGGAATTCACGTCTGCCCGAATCTTCGCCATCTCCAGCAAAACTGGCAAGCTTCACAAAACGCATATCCACACCTTCACCCCGTTTGACGTAAAAAGCTCCAATTGAAGCTCCCATCATCGGTGCAAGTCTTGTAATGAACCGGTCAGCCAGAACTTCCACATCAACAATGCGCTGATACATGGTAGCTATATCTGCGACACGAGTCTGGATCCAGTTCTGTTCACTGATCTTTTCAGTGAAATCTTTCTCTTTTTGATTATAAACTTCAAGCGATTCCGCCATATCATTGAACGATTTCGCGATATCACCAATTTCATCAGCAGTCCGAACCGGAATTCTTGGTATGACCGATAAATTTTTAAAATCGATATTTTTGATGACCTTCGTAATCGATTGCAGATCTTTCGATGTACTGCGAATCATCCAAACAACCGTTACGGAAATAACCAAAATGCTGAGAATAACCGCAAAAATCACAAAACCGATCATATCTTCATAGGTTTGTTTCGAATTACTCAATGTATCTTTCATGACACCTTCTTGGTAATCCTTAAAGTCATCCATCGTACTGATGACTTTCGTTCGTTTTTCCCTCTGGTCGTCCATCAAGCTTGAAAGATTATCCGAAGAGTTTCCCGATTTTATCTTTTGGATGATCTCAGCCTCTGTTATGGAGTAAGAAGCATATTGAGTTTCGAACTCTTTCAATAATTGCTTTGCTTTCGCCTTATTTAACGAACCTGATAACCCAGCAATTTTTGATTCAATCAAACTATGATTCTCGCTGATGATTTCGAGGCTCACTGCTCTTTCTTCCTTGTTTGCGTCATTTGCTGCAAACAGAATCTCACGGTCCGACCTAGAAAAAAGCTGACGGATTTCCATCGAAGCTTGAACTTTTTCATAGCGATTTTCAACTATTTCAGTCATGCTGCTCTTTAAATTGTTAAGCGTAAACATCATGAAAGAAAGTAAAATAGCCAAGAAAAGCAAGATCAAACCAAATCCCAACATTTGCTTCTTCTTAAAACCCATTTTCCCGCCCACCTTCTTCAATACTTATTTATACCAGCCATAAATAAACGGCATTGCAAAATATAACTTAATACCAGAATTTCCCTTATATTCTTTGAAATTTTTAAAATGATATATAGATAGATTCATTGTTCAAACTCAATTTTAACATTTCCCAAGCTAAAATAGTTACCTGCAGTGTTATTTAAAATGAATTCCTTTTCCAATTAAGTAACAGTCTGCCTTAACCATTGTCATAAACTCAAAGGACTTGTTCGAACCGAGGAACATTAATAAAAGCCGAAAGTTTCCACCTTCGGCTCTTGTTGTGATCCTGTTTATTTAATCTTCTTCACTTCAACATATAAAACATGGTGTCCGTCCATTTCCTTTACAGTAAATTCATATCCTGCGTATTCAATTTTATCCCCGACAGCAATCTCAAATCTGCCTGTCAGGAACCATCCTCCCAATGTATCGATATCTTCCTCAGGCAAATCGATCGCAAGGGTATCATTGACATCTTCAACCAATGTTTTAGCGTCGAATACATAATGACCTTCATCAATTTTTTGAATGAGAGGACGTTCATCCTGGTCAAATTCATCACGGATTTCCCCAACGATTTCTTCAAGGATGTCTTCAACCGTAACAAGACCAGCAGTTCCGCCATATTCATCAGACAAAACAGCCATATGGATCCGTTCTTTCTGCATTTTCAGCAGCAGATCATGAATGGCGATCGTTTCAAGAACACGGATGATGGGTGTTACAAAGGAATCCACCGTCAAAGCTGTTACATTATCTTCTGTAATCGTCGCTGTATAAAGTCGCTTGATATTGACCATTCCCACGACGTTATCTTTATCACCGTCTATGACCGGATACCTTGTGTATTGTTCTTCTTGAATCAGTTCAACAACTTCCAATAATGGCATGCCCTTTTCGATAACGGTCATTTCCGTACGGGGAACCATGATTTCATTGGCAATACGCTCATCAAATTCAAATATTTGATTTACATATTTGTATTCCGATTGGTTGATCTCACCGCTTTTATAGCTTTCCGATAAAATGATGCGCAGCTCTTCTTCAGAATGGGCCATTTCGGACTCAGATGCAGGCTTTAATCCGAATATACCCGTCAGGAGACGCGCAGAACCATTAAGTAACCAAATGAAGGGGTACAAAATGCGGTAAAAGAGAATTAACGGCTTTGCAAAAAGCAAGGTTACCTCTTCTGCCTTTTGAATCGCAACCGTTTTCGGTGCCAGTTCGCCGACTACAACATGAAGGAATGTTACAGAACCGAAAGCGATCAGGAACGAGATGATGTGACTTACAGATTCCTCTAATCCCCATTTAGTGAATAATGGTTTTAAGATCGCCTCTACCGTCGGTTCACCCAACACCCCTAAACCTAAGGCGGTTACTGTAATCCCCAATTGACAGGCAGATAAGTACTCATCGATATGTGATGTCACTTTCTTGGCCGCGAGGGCATTTCTATGCCCTTCTTCAATCAATTGATTGATTCGGGAACTTCTGACTTTCACGATTGCAAATTCCGAAGCAACGAAAAAAGCGGTTAATGCTATTAATACAGCTACTGCTAATAATTTTATAAAAATCTCCAATATGTGCGGGTTCGCCATATAGTGCCTATCCTTCGGATTAGACATGTACGGCTTAATCCCAAGCACCTCCTGTATAAATGGTTATTTTCGTTTCAAAAAGCGATTTTTGCCTTATAACATGAACCAAAACCATTTAGCCTATATCGTTAATATGCACCTTTGTGCATAAAACTATAGAGATAAATTTTAATCATACCAGCAACACTAGTAATGATTGGATCAAGGCCATGCTTTCACGAGATATCTGTTTTTTTAGAAGAAGCTCACTTTTTCCGTCCTTTTCAATCAAGCTGATGAATTCCTGAAGTTCATCGTTCAGGCCATCCATTTTATTCTTGAGTTGAAGACCTTTTTCCTCAATTGCTGATGCGGCTTCCTTATCCTTTTTAAGTATTTTTTTAATATCTTCCAATGAAAGGTTTTCTCTTTTGTATCCCTCGATACGGCGGAGCCTTTCAAGTTCACCGACTGAATAATAACGGTAATTAGAGGCGGAACGTTCTGCTTTAAGCAAGCCTAGGTTCGTATAATAATCTACGGTTCGTTTCGTAACGTTCGCCATTTCCGCCAACTCGCCAATTTTTAAAGTCTCGTTCCCAACTTAACCCCTCCTAACCGTCACGTGATGGTTTGACAAACTGAAAGTATGTCTTTTCCTCCATGACGTTTTATTCTATTCCATAATCGTACATTATTTTAATTGAAATGAAAAATATTTATTATCCTCTTTACCCGTCATTGGAAAAACAAAAACCGATTAATTGAATAATCGGTTTTATTTATGATCTATCCACGGGATTTTATTTTTTTGTTTTAACTGAGAATTGATTGCTCAATATCTTAGGACCGCATTGGCATAGGGAAGAATGCTTTAGCTTTTTTATTGGTGTTCCGCATGTTTCACAAACTTTTGCTACCATTTATACCGTCCTCCTAACTTTATTTGCTTGTTATACATATTATACTACTTTTATAATGATAATCAATACTAAATTAAAATTATTATAAATAAGTAGTTTTTTTATTTTGTTTTATTAGCTTTTCACTTCATAAGTGATAAAATATAAACAAAACACACCAGGAAGGTTGGTATTAGTATGACGAATGAAATTCGCTCCATTCCCCGTCCCTTAGTACGAACGAATCAATGGGTCATTTTGTTAAGCGTAGCCACCGCCTTATTAACGGGACAAATGTGGATATTGGTGATTCCTTTAACAGCAGGACTTTTAGGTCTTCTCTTTAATTTCAATCCAGTGATGCGTCTCGCCAAGCTCTTTCTCAAAAAGAAAACCTCCGATTATATTCCTGAAGATCATTCACAGCAACAATTCAACCAGGCCATTGCAGTCGTTTGCTTAGGACTTGGATTCACTTCTTTTTCGCTGGGTTGGAATGTTACCGGTTATATATTCACCTTGATGGTCGGAATGGCTTCTCTCATAGCCATTCTTGGATTTTGCATCGGCTGCTTTATCCTTTATCAATGGAAGCAATATTCCTATCGCCGATCTATTCGCTAAAGCTGCACATAAATGGGACTGACATGCGTCAGTCCCATTTATTATTTGGTTGCACGTAAGGAATTGCTCCTTTTGACCCAAATAGTGGCCAATGCAATCAGCAAAATTAATACAGCTTGCGGCACCAGCGTTTCCATTGTTGGATAAAGACCTATCGTTTCTACAAACGGGAAGGAGCTGATCGTATTTGTCTGTATCATTTGCGATACTTGAAGCGAATGGATGGAGACTCCAAGAATCTTGAAAGCCAAGGCATATATGAGTATTGTTGCCACTTTAAAGAATAGGGTCATCGGTAATTTCACACTATAACGCAACATGACGAAACCTATTATCACCAATATGAGGAAGGCAAGAAAAATCCCGCTCAGCAGCTGCTTTAATTCCATATAAGGAGCCATTCCTGCATAAAAGATAATGGTCTCGGCACCTTCACGGAATATGGATAGAAAACTGATTAAAGCGAAAGAGATGATGCTTCCCGTTGCAATGGCTTGGTTCATTTGTTTGTCGATATACCGGTTCCATGCATGGACATTCGATTTACTATGAAGCCAAAGACCAATTGTCAACATCATCAATACGGCTATTATCCCAGTGATTCCCTCAATATATTCCCTGCTTGACGCAGCTGTGATCTGAGAGAAAACGATATTGATTATGACCGCCAATATGGAACTGGCAACTAAACCCGCACCAACCCCTGTCCAAATCCATTTTTGTTTGTCCGCTTGCCCGATTTTCTTTAGGAAAGACAATAATGTAGCTACAATCAAGAGTGCCTCCAGCCCTTCCCGTAAAAGGATCAGCGCGGCATCCCATGTTGTATAACTCGTATCATCAATTAAAGGGAGTAACCTTGTGTTTAAATCGGATACGATTCCCTTCGCTTCCTCCGCCTTTACCTTTTTCGACTGCAATAGGCTGATTGCGGTAGGGACTTTCGTTTCCATATCGCTGTAAAGCTTGCTGTCCCTTGTGGAAACCTCCCCTTCGACATTAGGCCAAATTGTTAAAATTTCATTTAGCTGATCAACGGCGGAATCGATGTCATCCTTTTCAATATCCGTTGCACTTCCTTGTAAAAGTTGCGTTACATCCCCAAGTGAATAGGTATTCTTCTGGCTCCCTTCTTCAACTTTACCAGCAAGGAAATCCTCGATTAGACCCTTCAATTCAGTTAGATTTTTTTGGGCTTTTTCCGGATCAGGCGGGTCTTGGGTAACCGCTATTCGTACAAAGGCCATTTTCGTTTCAATTTCACCATATGTAGCTACACTTTTCTCCCTGACAATGACCTCTGCGTCGGTCCATTGATTCAGGAGGTCGGTATATAGAACTTTAGATTGATCAAAGTCACCTTCAGTTATCGAAGCGTCCAACTCACCTATTAAAGGAAGTATCGCTTCTAACCGTTCTTTATAGTCCGTCTTATCAACAGGGTTTTCCTTGGTATCATAAATAACAAGAGTACTTGATAATGCCGATAATCGCTTCTTGATTTCATCTATGGAGGCTTGGTCTCTCACAGCACTTTTTACCGCGGATAGCCTCTCATCGACTTTCCTCGCACTTGCGCTGTCCGTTTTAATCGTTTTCCAATCTTTCTCGAATAGATCGATATTTTTCGATACTTCCTCAAGGTCTCCGGATTTTACCTTCATTAGGCTATCGCCAATATAAACAAAAAGCTGATCATGGTTTTCACCCGCCGAAACAACCCTTACAGCAGTCGAAAGAAATAAAAGGCTGACTATTAAAACCAATATCCCACTCTTCCATTTAGAAACGGTCATACTGTTCCCTCCTTTTTCATGAACTAAAATCGCCAACCGGATAATATCCATGCTGGCGATTTTCACGTCCTCATTTGAAATTATATTTATCCAAAAAGTGAATCCCCAATATAGCCACCCTTTTTCACACCTGGTAAACAAGCGAACATGGCACTGCCCCTGTGAACGATATATTCGTTGAGCTTATCATTTTTCGCTAGTCGCTCTTGTATGGGAATGAATTGTTTACTTGGGTTTCGCTGAAAACAAATGAATAGCAAGCCGGCATTGAAGCTTCCTGTTTTAGGATCCATTCCATCAGCATAAGAATATGGACGCCGCAATATCTTTGCTTTTCCGTCCCCCCTGGAGAGACTCATATGCGAATCTTCTGGAATGATCCGGTTTCCATTTGGGTCTTTAGCTTCGAGATCCACGGTATCGAACTCATTCTTCATTCCTAGTGGAGCTCCACTGTCACGATGACGGCCAAACGTATTTTCTTGTTCTTTCAATATTGTCCGGTCCCAAACTTCAATGTACATCTGGATTCGGCGCACCACCATATAACTGCCTCCAACAAGCCAGTCAGGACCGTCCTCAGCCTTCACCCAAACATGCTCATTCATTTCCTTGTTATCATTCGTATCTGGATTGACAGTCCCATCCTTAAACCCGAATAAGTTCCGCGGTGTCGTTTTTTGTGAATCGGCTTGCTTAGTCCGTTGAAAACCTGTTTGTGCCCAATGAATGATCGTTTTCCCTCTTCCGATCCTCACTAAGTTCCGGACGGCATGAAAAGCCACTTGAAGATCATCTGCACATGCTTGAATACAAATATCCCCACCGCTCCATTCATCTTCTAACGCATCTAAAGGAAATTTGGGCAGGTCCTTTAATTCAGCAGGTCTTTTAGATTTCAAACCAAATCGATCTGTGCCATCCTTCGAAAACAGGGTCGGACCCACTCCAAAAGTGATCGTTAAATTGGAAGGTGATAATTCTTTCGCCTCCCCCGTATCCTTTGGGGGCATATTAGTATTAAGTGATGCTTCGCCAATCAAATTCCCCGCTGTCATCTGTGCCGCAGCCTCTGTCCAATCCTTAAATAACTGGATTAAATCGGACCTTTTATCTGTGGTTACTTCCAATGATGCGAAGTAAAGGTTATCTTGCGCTTCAGTGGTTATACCGGCTTGACGCTCTCCATAAAAAGGAACAATATCCTTAGTTTGTCCCTTTGCCCTTTGTTCAGAAAGTGTCAGCAGCCCTCCAAATCCAGACGCTCCTATCACGACTCCGATTCCACCGACTCCTGCCGTTTTCAACATATTTCGACGACTCACTTTTTTTGTAAAAAGACCGATTTCATCTTTCGGCGTATGTTCTTTCAATTAAGATTCCTCCGTTACAATCCCTATTTGCGAAAGTGGTTCAGCTAATGCATCAATTGCTTGGCTTAACTCTTTGACTTCAGATTCCTTTAAATCCGTATATGAGATGTAGCCATTCCCTTCCTTATGCTTTTCAAGCAAGCCGTATACATCGTCAAAACGTTGTTGGATTTCCGCAGCAAGCTTCGCATCCTTTTCTTTTAGCGCTGGATTAAGCAGTTCATAGATTTTCTCTGCACCTTCAACATTTGCCACGAAATCATATAAATCGGTATGGGAGTATCGGTCCTCTTCTCCTGTCACTTTACTCGTGGAAACTTCATTCAATAAATCCACCGCACCCGTGATCAACAAATCAGGTGTTACCTCAACCGTTTCAACTTTGGCACGAAGCAAATTGACGTCACTCATTAATTGATCTGCATACTTTTCGTATCCCTTCGTTGTATTTTCTTCCCATAACCCCATTTCAATCCGATGATAACCGCCCCATTCTTCATCTTTGACATCCCCTTCACGCGCATCAATTTTGGGATCAAGATCTCCAAATACTTCAGCGATGGGTTCCGCTCTCTCATAATGCATGCGGGCTGGTGCGTATAATTCCTTCGCCTTTTCAATATCACCGGCAGATACGGCCGTAGTGAATTCTTCCGTTGCGTCTACAAACTCTTCTATTTCACCAATCGCATATTCCCGGTACTCGCTGGATACATCATCAAGCTTACTAGCACTTGCCTCTTTGGCGTTATCATCTGCCGGCTTAGTTCCTTCCTTTTCCTGCGCACAGCCAAATAATAGACTGGTTGATAGTAAGACTGCTAATGACGCCTTTGCTTTCTTCATAATGTATTCTCCCTTTGAAATGATTTGTAGATTCATATTATCAGATAATGAAAATCATTATCAATATATATTTTAATGGAAATGTGACATTATTCATTCTCTTTAAATAAAAACACCTCTATCCCTTTTGCTTTCGTAGGATAAGGAGCTGCCAGCTGGCTAAAAATAAAAAAGGCGGCCTTCATATCGGCTACCTTTCCCGCTCACTCATTAACTTGTCATTTTCTTTTTCCATGATTTTTGTGATATCCTCAACAAATTGATTGATCAATATTAGTTCTTGCTCATTATAAGCGGAGCATAAATCTTTTGTTGCCACAGAGAGCGATTGATAGTGCAATTTAATCTGTTCCTGTCTTTCGGGTATCGGCACGATCATTACCCTTCTTCCGTCCAATTGATCTCGTTCTCTTCTAACATAACCGGATTTTTCAAGGCGATTGATCAGTGCAGTAACCGAGCCCGTGCTCAATCCTGTAATTTTGGATAATTCACCAGCGGTTATCGGTCCTGTTTCATTCAATATTTCAGCACTCTTTAAGTCCGTATGGGAAACTCCTATTTTCTGGGCCATATTTTGTTGAAATAAAACGGATCTCATTCCATACCGCTGCAATCTGTGTGTTAAACTCTCTAACAGAGCTGCATTCACCCTATTATCGCTTGACATAAAATGCCACCCCTTTTACACTTAAATTTATCTTGATTTTCAAGATAAATGTTTTGTTTAATCTTAACGTTTACCCTTCAACCATGTAAAGGAAATTCATTGGCTGGTTGAGACGAAGGAGGAAAATAAATGAACGTTCAAAAAAAACAAAAATTCATTGTTGCCGGTTTACTATTGGGTATCTTGATGTCAGCAATGGATAATACGATTGTTGCGACTGCAATGGGAACGATCGTTTCTGATTTAGGCGGATTTGATAAGTTTGTGTGGGTGACATCTGCCTATATGGTCGCCACGATGGCAAGTATGCCTATATTCGGTAAGCTTTCCGACATGTATGGAAGAAAGAGGTTTTTTATTTTTGGACTTATAGTCTTTTTAATCGGTTCCGCATTATGTGGTATGGCTCAGAGCATAGTGCAGTTAAGTATCTTCCGTGCAATCCAAGGGATAGGCGGAGGCGCTTTGATGCCTATAGCCTTTACGATCATTTTCGATATTTTCCCACCTGAAAAACGCGGAAAATTAACTGGCCTTTTCGGCGCTGTATTTGGGGCCTCAAGCGTATTGGGACCACTTTTAGGTGCTTATATTACTGAATACTCCAGCTGGCACTGGATTTTCTACGTCAATGTTCCGATTGGAATCATTTCTTTATTTTTCATCTGGAATTATTACAAGGAGTCACCCAACACCCAAGAGCAAAAAATTGATTGGGGTGGCGCAGCAACTCTCGTCATTGCCGTTATCAGCTTAATGTTCGCTCTCGAACTGGGCGGCGAGTATGGCTGGAGTTCCTCTCCTATCATAGGTCTGTTTGCCAGTTTTGTGGTTTTCTTCGTTTCATTTTTCTTTTTCGAAAAAAGAGCAAAAGATCCAATCATTTCATTATGGCTGTTTAAAAGGCGATTATTTGCCACTTCTCAGATCTTAGCCATTCTTTATGGCGGTACATTCATTATTTTAACCGTCTATATCCCGATTTTCGTGCAGGCAGTTTACGGTGGTTCCGCAACAAATGCCGGATTGATCCTCACTCCCATGATGCTTGGTTCTGTATTCGGCAGTGCAGTTGGCGGGATATTCAATACAAAGACAAGCTTTCGTAACTTAATGACGATTTCCGTCATCTGTTATTTTGCAGGAATGCTTCTATTAGGGACCATCACCCCTGATACCAGCAGGACTTTATTAACTTTGTACATGATTCTGACTGGTTTTGGCATGGGCTTTTCCTTCTCCCTTTTGCCTATTGCGTCCATTCACAACTTGGAACCTAGATTCCGGGGGTCGGCCAACTCAACAAACTCATTCCTCCGTTCTTTTGGGATGACACTCGGTGTAACGATTTATGGAGCGATTCAGACCAATGTATTCACAAGTAAAATGACTGACGCATTTAAAGGAATGCAAGGAAGTCCGGATACAGCCGGATTGATGGAGGACCCACGTCAGCTCTTCCAATCGGACGCACGAGCGGAGATTCCGGACTTTATCCTCGATAAAATCGTTCATGCGATGTCCGATTCGATTTCATTAATATTCACCTTGGCTCTCATTCCGATCGGTCTTGCAGCAATCACTGTGTTCTTCATGGGAAAAACAAGAGTGGAAACACCTTCAAAAAAGGAATCATTGCAATAAACAAAAGGCGCTGCACTTCCAGCGCTTTTTGTTATTTTCATCTCCCTTCTATAAAGGAGGTTAAGATTGCCGAAAAATCATTCCACTACTAAAATATAAGTAACACATTCACATTCCGAGGTGAGAAGTTTGAAGATCGTATGTTTTGGAGACAGTTTAACCAGAGGCATATCTTATGTTAGGGGGCGCCTTCGCATCATTAAAGAAAATTATCCTAACTCTTTAGCTAAACTAACAGAATCTTTGCCATTCGTGGAAGTTTTGAATAAAGGGGTTTTCAATGACAACTCCGACCTGTTGGTTAGCCGGATCGAGAAAGACGTCATGTCGGAAAATCCCGATATCGTATTAATAGAGGTCGGTGGAAACGACTGTAACTTCCATTGGGACGAAGTGGCCAAGAATCCAGAAGGCGACCATGAGCCTATCGTTCCAATCGAACGCTACCTGGAAAATATCACACAACTTGTCAAGCAGGTTCAGGACAAGCATGTAACACCTTTTCTTTTAACTCTCCCGCCACTTGATCCTGCCAGGTATTACAGATCTATCGCTGATAAGTTCGGTCATTCGATAGGGCATTTCGTTTCCCATGTCGGTGGTATTGAACATTGGCATGGGATGTATAATCGCCAATTGAAAAACCTTGCATTGGAGCTAAAGGTGCCTCTGATCGATGTCCGTTCCTATATTAAATCCTCCGGCGACTTGGATCGCTTGATTAGCGATGATGGCATCCACCTCACTTCAGAAGGGTACCAGCAAATGGGCATGGCCATATTCAGTGATTTGCGGAAGCATATGGAAGAGGATATACATCCGCAGCCATAAAACAGTAAAAAGGCAAAGCATGGCGCTTTGCCTTTTCTGGCCTTACAGACTTTTCACTTCCACGTTTTCCGGAAGCTTGAAAGGGTTTTCGGTGTTGATCCGGTCATAAAACATCATCCCGTTTAAATGATCTAACTCATGCTGAAACACGATTGCGGCAAAGCCCTTCAGCCGCATCACTATTTCCTCACCATTACCATCCACCGCTTTAATTTTAACCCGTTCATAACGCGGTACATATCCTTTAATATCACGGTCGACAGAAAGGCAGCCTTCACTTTGCGGTAAATAGATCATTGTGGCCGAATGACTGATGATTTTCGGATTCACAAGGGCATATTCAAACAGCTTCCCCTTTTCGTCGGGAAAATACATGACGAACATGCGTTTATTCAAGCCTATCTGATTTGCAGACAACCCAACTCCTTCACGCAAGTTGAACTTCTTTTGGAGTTTTGGGTCCTGGCTGTTTTTCAGGTATTGCATCATGCATTCCAACGTTTCACGATCTTCATCCGAAATCGGCAGGCTAACTTCATCCGTTACCTGACGCAGAATGGGATCCCCTTCTCTAACGATATCCTTCATCGTAATCATATAGTCTTTTATAAATTTACTCATAGAACTTCACACTCTTCTACCATTTTATTTTTTCATGACTTAGACCATTTCACTTTAGCATTTCACATTTAAAAAGTCTAATATGCTGGTTAGATTAACTAATTTCTAAAATCCGAACTCTTTAAACTTCCATAATAATCATTATTTATTTACTTTTACATTATTTACCTTTAATTCAAGGCATAAAGACCTATAGATTACATGTTTAAAAGTTTTATACTGAATATATATACTTAAAGGAGATGAAAAATTGAACTCGAACTCTAAATTAGTTTCGAAATTGCTGCCGTTCCTGACGGCTCTCATTGTGATAATTTCTGGAATCAGTTGGTATGTTGTTACTCAGTCAAAGGATATGGTCATTCCTTTTTCTTCGGTGGAAAAGACGATTAAAGCCCAAGATGGAGCCCTTGTCACCATTGAAGAAAAAAGAAATGGCACTCTTCACATCTCCACACCAGATGGAGAATACGTTTCCAGTATTCCTCCTAACAGTCAAATGATCAATAAACTTGTCGAAACTTATAACGTTCAATATTCTTTTTCATCAACTAATAAATCAGCATTATGGATTTTAGGCGGATTAATGGCGGCTCTCGTCACAACCGCTGTCATTATACAGAAAAAATCAAAGGGCGGATTGCGGATCGGCAGTAAAAAGCAAAGCCTTTCCACCCCAAAGCCCCTGCCAGAGATAACTTTGGATGATGTAGGCGGCTTGCAATCCGAAATCAAACAAGAACTCCTACAGACCCTTACTACATTAAAGGAGCCTGAGCGTTCAGAACAGATTGGAATTAAACCGCCTCAAGGCATTTTATTATACGGCCCCCCTGGAACGGGGAAAACGCTGCTTGCACAGGCAATCGCAAAAGAGCTTGGTGCAAACTTCTTCTCAACGAGCGGTTCAGCCTTCAACGAAATGTTTGTTGGCGTCGGTGCAGCCCGTGTCCGCAGCCTTTTTCAAAATGCACGTAAGCAATCGCCAGCTGTCATTTTCATCGATGAAGTGGACGCGTTGGCTGGTAAAAGGAAAGCTCATGGCGGGGAAGAAGGCGAAAAAACGTTAACTGAACTGCTTGTGCAATTGGATGGAGGCCATCCAAATGAAGGCATTTTATTCATTGCAGCGACCAACCGGAAAGATATGCTTGATGAGGCATTTCTACGTCCGGGCAGGATCGATTTTTCTTTCCAAGTTCCTCTTCCAGATACACAAGGAAGAAAGGAAATCATCGATATTCATACGAAGGGCAAGCGTCTGGCGACAGATGTCCTTGCTTCCCTGGATGAGTTGGCTGAAAGTACATCCGGTTTCTCCGGCGCTGACTTAAGCTCACTGTTCGATACTGCCTCACGTCATGCCCTGAGGAATGAACAGGATATGATTCGTAAACAGGATCTTGATTACGCCATTGACCGTACGATACTTGGAGCGACATCACGTACCTTGAATGATGCGGATACGAAGCGTCGCGTGGCCATTCATGAAAGTGGACATGCCCTGATTGCAGCTTTGACAAAGCCCGGTTCCGTTCGAAAGGCGACCATCATTCCGCGTGGGGAAGCCCTTGGATATGTAGCGCCTATACCAAAAGAACTCCATCTGGCAACAGCCAGTGAATTGCTTGATCAAGTCAAAATGATCTTAGCAGGTGGCGTGGCTGAAAGAATGTATTTAGGAGAACATAGCATCGGTGTAGGCGGAGATGTACAACAGGCGAAACACCTGCTTGAACAAATGGTCGATACCGGAATGCTTCAGGATGGATTTACCCTCACCTTTAATAAAGGTGAGAAGGAGCAAAAGATGCAGGAATTATTCACGAAGGCGATTTCTGAAACGGAAATGTTGATTGACTCGAATCGCATACAGTATGAAGAGCTCGTTGAAGAGTTATTGAAAAAAGAGACACTCGATGGATCAGAAGTTCAGCGTATCGTCGATGCATCAGAAATGACCGGCATATGCTCGAATGCATAATACTCTTTTTTACTGAGTCTTAAGACCTAATATAATATGTAGAGCCTGTTTTCAATCGAACAGGCTCTTTTTTTTGATCATATATGCAGGCAAGCCGAAAAGCAGAAATGATGCAGGGGAATTAACCAGATGGAAATTCCTCATCCTATTCAACACGATATGTTCCTTTACGGTTTTTCCTGCCCTTGTTGCTGCAATCCAAAGAACAATATTTGGTCAAGTGCCTTCCATGGATTTACTGAGAAAGACCTATTCCTTACCAGGCACGTTTCTCTTCAAAGCAAAACGTAAGGCCCTGTTAATCAAAGGTGGTAAAACCGAAAGATGCCCTTCCCCTTCAAACTCCTTGAATTGAACATTCACTCCGCTATCCTTCAAGGATAATCGTTTTGATAATTCTAAAGCATTTTCGTTCATGCCGCTTTTATGGGTGCCCTCCAGCTCCCCCACGCCAAGCAATAAAGAAATATCACCATTTCCTTGATTTAATCGAGAAAGAAACCTATCCTCCTCCTCACGGAACCACTTTTTATTCCAATGGAGAGATGGGCTTCCAGCTATATAAGTTTGGAAAGCATACGGATTTTCAAAAAGAACATATAAAGCGAAAAGGCCGCCAAGGGAATGCCCGAAGAGCGTTTGGCTATTATGATCGACCTTAAATCTTTTATCGATCTCCGGTTTTAAATCCTCTTCTATGAATCTCAGAAAGTTTTCCGCTCCTCCATGTGAAGGCCATGGACTTCCATCTGGTCTTACAGGTAACTCGTTAACCGCAACAGGCAGAGTGAAATCATAATAACGTTCAGAAGAAAATGGTGCATTGGTGGCATATCCAATACCCACAATGATGGCGGGAACCACCCCTGACTTTTCCGGCCGGCGTGATTGCAATCGTACCGCCTCAACCATCGTTCCAAATACAGAATTGGCATCAAGCAAATAAATGACCGGATATCCCGAGGGTGGCGGCTCTTCCAATGGCTTTGAGACAAAGATTTGGTATTCACGTTCCCCACTACTCGAATGCATGAGAAACTGTTGAGTTCCTTTAATCGTAACCTCTGTACCGGCAGTAGTTTTGTCCATTACGCTTTTGTCCATTTTTTTATGCATCATCTAAATGAATTCCCCCAACCTCTAATACTAGTAATTTTATTCATTTTTCACTTCTCAAATAATTCAAGCTCTCTTAATATCAGCCTAGTTTAAAAGAATGAAATTGAGAAAGATTACCATGACACCGATAATGATAATCTTTCTCAATTAATATATCAACCATACGCTGATAATTCTCCCCCTATCATTTTACAAAAAGGAGCTTTCCCTTCCCTTTCTTCCCTAATTTTTAAAGCGTTTTTGAATGACCAATAACATTACCTTGGAAAATTATTCTTGAATAAATAAAAAATTAATTATATATTTAATAGCATGTTAAAGTGATAATGATAATCGTTATCAATCATTACATAGAAATATTCATTTTTTTTTGCAACTCAGCTGGTAAAGGAAGTGAAAAAGTCGGTCATAACCAATAAAGGTTTTTCTGCAGGAACCATGAAGAAGCGATAAATTTTATATTCTATAAATCTAAAAAGGGGAATCGACAAATGAAAAAGAAATTATTCGTACTTGGTATGGCAACAGTATTCAGTTTAGGACTTGGCGCTTGCGGCAATGCCGAAAAGACTTCAAGCGATGCTTCAGAAAAAAGCAAAGTGACGGATTCGGCAAAAAAAGAAACACAGACCATATCCTATCTGGATAAAGAATATACAATTCCATCCAAGGTGACCAATATTGCAACTGCGAGTTTGGAATCAATGGAAGATGCAGCGATATTAGGGATTAAACCTTCTGGTGTTGTTACTGTAGGTGGAGAAATACCTGAATATTTAGCTAAAGACCTCGAAGGTGCTAAGTCCATCGGCGAAAAAATGCAACCGAACTATGAAACCCTCCTTGATATGAAACCTGATGTCATCATGTGGTCTTCTAAATCTCCAGCTAATGTGACGGAACAGTTGGAAAAAGTGGCGCCAACATTCCCTTATTCACATATTTCGACAAATTGGGAAGACAACCTGCGGTTAATGGCCAGCCTTGCCGGTAAAAAAGATCAAGCTGAAAAAATCATTACAAAATATAATGATGATGCCGCAAAAGCAAAACTGGAAATTGGTGAAAAACTGAAGGATAAAAAGGCTTTAGTGGTGAGAATCAGGAACGGCAGCCTCTTCCTTTATCCTGAGGATGTGTATTTCAACCCAGTTATATATAAAGATTTAGGTTTGACTGTCCCTGAAGAAATAAAGCCTATTAAAGCGCAAGAAATGATTTCACTAGAAAAATTTGCGGAACTGGACCCAGACTATATCTTCTTACAATTCACGGAAAGTGAAAATGCACAAAAACCTGAAGCTTTAAAAGAACTGCAAAATAACTCAATCTGGAAGAGCATCACGGCAGTAAAAGATAATAAAGTGTTTGTAAACTCGGTTGATCCTCTTGCTCAAGGTGGAACGGCTTGGAGTAAAACGGCCTTCCTGAAGGCTGCCACGGAAGAATTAGCTAAATAAACAGTAAGGTGCGTTGAATGATATGGCAAAAACAAATTCATTACCAATAATAATTCTTTGTATGGCACCTCTATTAATTTGTATATCGATTGTTTTATCCATTTTATACGGTGCCAAAAATATAGATTCCATTACGGTATGGAATGCGATTTTCCACTATGACTCTGGTAACGTCGACCATACCATCATTATGGCTTCTCGCTTGCCTAGAGTTTTGGGTGCCCTCCTTGTCGGGGCATTTCTAGCCATATCAGGAGCACTCATGCAGGGGATGACAAGAAATTATCTTGCATCCCCTTCAATTATGGGAGTGACTGATGGCTCTGCTTTCATGATTACACTTTGTATGGTTTTTGCTCCGGGTATGTCTTCTTTCCAAATGATCCTCTTTTCCATGATAGGTTCTGCATTGGGGGCCGGGATTGTATTTGGTTTTGGATCGCTGCTTCCAAATGGATTATCCCCCGTTCGATTGGCAATAATCGGAACCGTCATCGGGACATTTCTAAGCAGTATTTCGGCTGCCATAGCATCCTATTTCCAGATTTCCCAAAATGTAAGTTTTTGGTACAACTCCAGGCTGCACCAGATCGATCCCAATGTACTAAAATTGGCGATTCCTTGTGGAATGGTGGGAATCATTCTTGCTCTATGCATTTCTAAGTCCATTACCATTTTATCTTTAGGCGATGAAATTTCGATTAATTTAGGTCAACGCACAAAGCTGGTAAAAGCAGCGGCCCTCCTTTCCGTCATATGTTTAACAGGAATTGCCGTTGCCCTAGTAGGGAAAATCGGCTTTGTTGGGCTTATCATTCCTCACATTACCCGTTTTTTAATTGGGATAGATTATAAGTGGGTCATTCCTTGTGCAGGTGTAATCGGTGCCGTTTTTCTAGCTCTGTGCGATGTATTGAGCAGGTTTGTGAATTACCCATTCGAAACCCCCATAGGAGTCGTTACTTCCTTGATTGGAATCCCTTTCTTCCTGTACTTAATCAGAACTAGAGGAGGAGAAAAGAATGGATAAGAATTCACGGTGGCGATTCACCATCACGATGACAATCATTGTATGTTTAATCGTTGTTTCAAGTTATTTTAGCTTAATAAGCGGTACATTCGACATGACCATCAAAGCTGTTTTTCAGACATTATTCAGGGTGAATCCAATGTCCGATTATGATTTGGTCATCTTTGATTTCAGGCTCCCCCGCATTGTAATCGCCGGTTTGGTGGGACTGAGTTTAGGAATTGCAGGAGCCGTCATCCAAGGCGTTACGAAAAATGGATTGGCCGATTCGGGGATCTTGGGTATTAATGCCGGGGCTGGTACGGCCATTGTCATTTTCATGTTTTTCTATCAAGGTCATAATGCTAGTCCGGATTGGTTCTCCATTATAAGCTTACCGTTGTTCGGGTTGGTTGGCGGTCTTTTGGCCGCCCTATTGATTTTCCTTTTTTCGTGGAAAAATGGGACACTCGATACGGGCAGGCTTTTATTGACCGGTATCGCCATTGGCTCAGCTTTTGGAGCCCTTTCCTTATATTTATCATTAAAAATGAATTCCACGGATTTCGAAATGGCAACGGTTTGGCTCTCAGGAACGATCTATGATGCTAATTGGAAATACATCGCTTCCATGCTACCTTGGATGATAATCTTGATCCCCATTATTAAGAAAAAAGCGTATTTACTGGATTTGTATCAATTGGAAGAATCGAGTATAAAAAGTTTGGGGATTTCAGTGGAAAGGGAAACAATCATCCTCTTGCTCTGCAGTATCGGGTTAGTGGGCGCCTGTGTTTCCGTCTCGGGCAATATTGGATTTGTAGGTTTAATGGCTCCCCACATATCCAAGCATCTTGTAGGAATCCATCACAATCAAGTCATCCCCGTATCCGGGGCAGTCGGCGCATTACTGGTCATCCTATCCGACTTTATCGCAAAAACCTTTTTTGCACCCGCTGAATTACCAGTTGGGATAGTCATTTCAATTATTGGTGTACCATATTTTCTCTATTTATTAATTAAAGCAAAAGCATAGAAGGAGAGATGATAAGTGAGTATTCTCCGTATGGAAAATCTGGAAACGAATTACGAGAAATTCACGGTATTCAAAGACTTGAATTTAGAAATAAAAAAGGGGCTGGTCACGACCATCATTGGTCCGAATGGATGTGGTAAATCCACATTACTGAAAACGATAGGCCGTATTCTAAAACAAAAGAGCGGAAGCGTTTATTTACAAGGTCAGGAATTACATAAAATCCATACCAAACAGATTGCCAAGCACTTGGCATTACTTCCCCAAAACCCGGTTGCACCAGCCCAATTGAAGGTAGAGGAACTTATTTCATATGGAAGGTATCCGCACCGCAATAATGTAAATAAACTAACTAAAGAAGATAAAGAAACGATTGAATGGGCCATGGATATCACAAAAACCCTTTCATTTCGAAACCGGCAGATCGCAAATCTTTCCGGTGGTCAAAGACAAAAAGTTTGGCTAGCAATGGCTTTAGCACAGCAAACGGAGATTTTATTACTAGATGAACCTACCACCTACCTTGATATGGCTCATCAACTAGAAGTTTTACAAATTGTTGAGAGGCTTAACAGGGAACAAAAAAAAACCATCGTGATGGTATTGCATGATATCAACCATGCGTCTCGGTTTTCACATGAAATCATAACGATGAAGGAAGGAGAAATCATTAAAATCGGTACCCCGGGCGAAATCATTACACCTGCCGTTTTAGAAGAAGTCTTTCGTATTCAGGCAAGGGTGATGATAGATCCTGCCAATGGGGCTCCCGTTTGTTTTGGTTATGACAATTTATCACAGCAAGAAGTATATAAAGAAGCTGTTTTATCCAATTAAAAGGTGTGCTTCTAAAAGTGGTTCGGAAAACGTATATTTCATCAAATGATATTCCCGAATCAACTGACCCAAACCAACACCTTCAACTCCTCAGGTATTGTTTCCATCTAAATTTTATAACATAGTTGATTGGAGCGGGTGTGCGAGGCTCCTGCTTAGAAAATCGCGTCTAGGGGAGACCCCGCAGGCGCAAGCCGAGGAGGCTCCACGACCGCCCGCGGAAAGCAAGTTTCTTGAGCGGAAATCAACATCCAAATTGTACAAACCATAAAAAAACTGCAGGCAAACTCGCTTTTCTTTGAGTTTGTCTACAGTCTAAAGGGATGTCGACAAGTCGACATCCCCTTTTTTACACGTTTTATAGTTTTTCCAACTGGATGATATCTGGTGTATTTTGTTTCTGGATCCCTGACTTTTGCAATTTCACTGCCGTTCCTTCAGGTAAGTTAGTGAATATAATAGGAGTGACCGTTGATGGTGCATTCCGTTTTATGAAATCTAAATCAATTTCCAAAAGAGGTGTTCCTTTTGTTATTCTTTGACCTTCTTGCACAAGAGATGTAAACCCTTCTCCATTTAATTTAACTGTATCTAAGCCAACATGGATCAGAATTTCCAGACCATTATCCATTTTCAATCCTAGTGCATGATTTGTCGGGAAGATACTTAGGACTTCCCCATCGATTGGGGATACTAGTTTTCCGTTGACTGGCTCGATAGCAAAGCCATCCCCCATCATTTTCATAGCAAACACTTGATCGGGAACTTGATCTATCGGTAAAACGTTTCCTTCAATTGGAAGGACAAAGTCATTTGCACCCAAAGCTTGGTTTTCTTCCATTCTATCCTCTGCCACTTGTGCGGATGGACTTGTTTTCACTTGGCTTGGGTCAACGCCATTCTTGACTAGTTGTTTCATCGCATTTGCAACGAATTCAACATTCGTTCCAACAATGACCTGCACACTAGATTTATTCAACTTCATGACACCGCGCGCACCATGCCTTTTTAAGGCTGCTTCATTCACATTTCCTGAATCGGCCACTTGTAAACGCAAGCGTGTTGCACAGTTATCAATTAGTTTTATATTCTCTTTACCGCCAAGATCTTGTATGAAAAGCGATCCCATATCGGTATATTTATCTCCTGTTTTCACAATAGTTTCTTCTTCCACTTCTTCCTCATCGTCTTCACGGCCAGGTGTTTTTAAATCCATGATCTTGATGACAAAATAGAAAATCACGAAGTAAACTGCCGCGTATACTAAGCCAATCGGTATTAACCATAGCGGTTTTTGCGCAATACCAAAGTTCAAGAAATAATCAATGGCTCCTGCGGAGAATCCAAAACCATGATGGATATCCAATATAACAGCAAGTGCCAGAGAGACCCCGGTTAACAGGGCATGTATTACATATAACACCGGTGCGATGAACATGAACAGAAATTCAATCGGTTCAGTGATTCCTGTAAGGAAAGAAGTGAAAGCTAACCCAACAAGCATCCCCGTCACCAATTTACGTTTCTCTTTCTTAGCAGCTGCAATCATCGCTAATGCCGCAGCTGGAAGACCGAACATCATGATCGGGAAAAAGCCGGTCATGAAGGGCCCAGCAGTCGGGTCCCCTGCGAAGAAACGATTTATATCACCTGTCGCTCCATTGTACTCACCAAAGACGAACCAAACCATACTATTCAAGACATGATGCAGTCCTACTGGAAGCAATAAGCGATTCAATACGCCGAATACGCCGGCACCCAATGCCCCTGCACCTGTAATCCAGTCTCCAACACTATTGATTACATCTTGAATCGGCGGCCAAACAAATCCGAATATTGCCGCAAGTATAATCATCGCAAGCGAAGTGATGATCGGGACGAATCGTTTCCCTGAAAAGAATCCAAGCCATTCAGGGAGTCTTATCTCGGAGTATCTATTATATAGAAGAGCGGCAACTATACCGGATATAATACCGCCTAAAACAGCCATGTTGATATCTTTATTAATCGCTTGTGTACCATTCGTTAAAACAAAGTAACCAACAAGACCTGCCAATGCCGCAGCACCGCTTCCATCTTTGGATAATCCAATCGCTATACCTAAAGCGAACAATATGGCAAGATTATCAAAAATAGCTTGTCCCGAGGCAGCCATAAATGGAATATTAAGTAAATCTGGTTGCCCTAAACGAAGCAATAAAGCCGCTGCTGGCAAAACAGCAATCGGTAACATTAAAGCCTTACCAATCTTTTGTAAAAAATTTAACATCGAACTCATCTCCCTTGTTCCTAACTTCTTTTGATTCAGCAGAACGAAAAGACGTATAAAGCGTTTTCATTTTATCAATATAATAACTTTTCTTTGGCTTATACTAGCACAGAAAATATATAGATGTCTATACCAATTTACTTAAAAATATACTATATTCTTCGAAAATGAAGCAAAAAAAGCTTTTTTATTCCTGATACGCCTCAACTGGTCTAGACAACTTTTGATAAAAACGATAAAATGAGGGCAAAATATATGAGACCATTTCATGACTCATTCATTAAGTTTTACTTTCATAAAGGAGATTATGTATGAAAACATTCATTATTAATAATCTAATAGTTCATGGCGAAAAGGAAACATACAAAAATGGGTATATTAAAGTCGTGGATGGAAAAATTGCCGAAGTTGGTCCAGTCAGCCAATACAAACAGGATGATGATGCCAAGGTAATTACTCTTTCACCGGATTATCAGGTAATTCCCGGTGCCATCGACATTCATATTCATGGAGCATCCAATTCCGATGCAATGGATGCCACACATGAAGCATTATCCACAATGGCAGAGACTCTTCCCAAGGAAGGAACCACCAGCTTTCTGGCCACTACAATGACTCAATCTACCGAAGCCATTGAATCAGCACTTCTTAATGCTGGTAAATATATCGAAAATCAAACTCAAGAACACGCTGAAATAGTTGGGATCCATTTAGAAGGTCCTTTCATTTCACCTGCCCGTAAAGGAGCACAGCCTGAGGAGTATATCATTGATCCTGATGTCACTCTATTTAAAAGGTGGCAGGAAATGGCCGAAAATCAAATCAAGCTAGTAACGCTTGCTCCTGAACAACCAAATGGATTAGACCTTGCCGCTCACTTAAGGGGAACTGGCGTTGTCGCCTCTATTGGACATTCAGATGCAACATATGACCAAATAGATGAAGCTATCCAGGCAGGAACTACCCACGTTACACATCTTTATAATGGGATGCGTGGACTCCATCACCGCGAACCTGGTGTTTTGGGGGCTGCTTATCTTCGAGACGAGCTATATGTTGAACTTATTTCCGACGGCATTCACTGCAGATCGGAAATGGTGAAGCTGGCATATAACCAGATTACCAGTGAACGCATGATCTTGATAACGGACTCGCTTCGTGCCAAATGGCTTGAAAAGGGAACCTATGATTTAGGTGGTCAGCCTGTGTATGTAAACGAAACGAAAGCAACGCTTTCAAACGGTACTCTAGCAGGCAGTATATTGAAAATGAATGATGCCATCAAGAACACACTGGAATATACCGATTGTTCCATGACTGACATTATAAAAATGACGGCAGAAAACCCTGCCAAACAGCTTCGGATTTTTGACAGAAAAGGAAGCATCCAGGTCGGAAAAGACGCCGATCTTGTAATATTGAATGACCGCTTGGACGTTGAAATGACGTTCTGCAGAGGAAATTTAGCTTTTAAAAAGGAGAATGTATAATGAAAATCATACAAGTGCAGGACTACATGGAAATGAGCCGGACAGCTGCAGAAATAGTGACCGGAAAAGTCAAAGCAAATCCAAATATCAAATTGGGCCTTGCAACAGGCGGTACCCCTAAAGGAATGTACGATAATTTGATTGAAGATCACGTGCGTAATCATACTTCTTATGAAAATGTAACGTCTTTTAATCTTGATGAGTATATCGGATTAAAACCAAATGATCCAAACAGTTACCATTATTATATGGATGACTCCTTATTCACTCACATCAATATAAATAAGGAGCGCACTCACCTACCAAATGGCACAGCCGATGACACCAACGGAGAATGTAAACGGTATGACGAAATGATTGATTCCGTGGGAGGGATCGATCTTCAGATACTTGGTATTGGGCAAAATGGCCATATTGGTTTTAATGAACCTGGAACTTCATTCACATCCGGTACACATGTCGTGACACTTGAAGATTCAACGCGCCAAGCGAATGCACGTTATTTCGATTCCATTGACGAAGTTCCTACACATGCCGTTACGATGGGCATTTCAACAATCATGAAAAGCAAAGAAATTCTGCTGCTTATATCTGGTGAAGAAAAAGCCGAAACCTTGAAGAAATTGATACACGGTGACATTTCCGAGGAATTCCCTGCATCTATCCTTAAAAAACATAATAGTGTTACAATTATCGCAGACCAAAAAGCGTTATCCGGAGTGATAATACCCTAAAAGGAGCGAAAGTCGATGATTGATAAAAACTCACCTCTTCCGATTTATTTTCAAATCGAAGAACAAATAAAAAGACAAATAGAAAACGGTGAGTTCCATGCGCACGATGCCCTTCCATCTGAACGTGAATATGCCGAGCAATTCGAAATTAGCAGGATGACCGTCCGGCAAGCCATAAATAATTTGGTGAATGACGGATACCTATACCGTCAAAAAGGAAGGGGAACCTTTGTTGCCGATAAGAAGTTGGAGCAGCAGCTCAATGGGTTGACCAGTTTTACCGAGGACATGAAAGCCCGGGGATTAAACCCAAGCAGTAAGCTGCTGAGCTTTGAAATCATTCCGGCTGATAAGAAAATTGCCAGTGAATTGAACATTTCCATTTATGCTCCCGTTTATGAAATAAAACGCATTCGGTTGGCTGATGATGTTCCAATGGCGCTCGAGACCGTGTACATGTCTGCCAATTTAATTAAAGGATTAACGGAAGAAATCATAAACCTTTCTCTTTACCAATATGTGGAGAATTACGTTAAACTTAAAATAGACTATGCTACACAAACGTTGGAATCATCGATTGCATCTGAATTAGAAGTCACCCATTTAGCGATTCCAAAGCACTCCCCCATACTATTCATTCAAAGGCATACGTTCCTAATAGATGGAACTCCCCTTGAATATGTTAAATCGGCTTATCGTGCGGACAGGTATAAGTTCACTATCACTATAAGCAGATAAAATTGAATATTTTCATCACTATAGTCTTTTAATTGCCAAGGTAATCGGAGGGTGTCACATATATGAACTCATACTTTGAAGAAGTGCAGGCTTTACTCACAATTGTGGGAGAACAGGAAAAGCAATCAATTAAGGAATCTGTGGAACATATCTCAAAAGCAGTGATGTCAGATGGAATCATCCATCTATTCGGCAGCGGACACTCTCATATTTTGACAGAAGAGGTATTCTACAGGGCAGGTGGGTTAGCCGCAATTCGTCCTATTTTCGTTGAAGATTTGATGCTTTTTAAGGGAGCTTCAAGGTCTTCCCAACTCGAACGGCAAAATGACCTATCAGAGAAATTCATGCATGATGAGGATATCCGTCCTGGTGATGTCTGTATCGTCATTTCATCATCCGGCGTAAATCCCGTTCCCATAGATGTCGCCACTATCGCAAAAGAAAAAGGAGCCTTTGTCATTGGACTAACATCACCGGAGTATGCAAAAAGTTGTCCTTCACGGCATAAACAGAAGCATTATCTCCACGATGTCGTTGATTTGGTCATAGACAATCATATTTCCAAAGGTGACACATTACTGAAATCAAATAATATATCTTTTGGTTCTGGATCGACCGTGATCGGGGCCGTTCTCCTCAATATGATTTTCACGCAAGTCATCCAAACGATTATTGAATCAGGGAAGACCCCTCCCGTATTCCTAAGCAGTAATATCGAAGGGGCAGATGAACACAATCAAAAGATCATCGCGAAATATAAAACAAGAATCCCCCAATTATGAATCGGTTTAGCCACAAAGGAATACATAAGCTTTTATGTTCCTCATAAAGCAGTCACGATAAATATTAAAGAAGGCATCCATGCGGATGCCTTCTTTAATTTAAGGGGTACTCCCCTTTATTCCTTATTTTTTAAAAACGGCCACCAATTCGCGTTTCCAAACGTCGCAACCATCACCGGAATAAACAATGGCAATATGACAAACGCATATAAAGCAAGCCCCACCAATATTAAAGTGGCTATTTCCAAGAGCGATAGAACTCCTGCTGGCATCATGGCAGCAAAGGTTCCGCCCAGAATGACAGCCGCCGAGATGATCACCGTTCCCATTTTTCTCATGGACAAGTACATCGCTTCCTTGACCGGTTTATCTTTCCACTCGGTAAAGCGATCCATCAAGAAAATGCTATAGTCTATGCCAAGAGCAATCAAGATGACGAAAGCAAAGAAAGGAACTGCCCAGCCGATGCCGGCATAACCGAGAATATTAACAAAAATCAACTCTGTAATGGCTGCCGCTGTATAATAAGTCAAAACGAGCGACACAATCAAATAGACTGGCATGACCAGAGATCGCAGCATGAAAAAGAGAATGATTGCGATACCCGACAGCATCAAAACGACCGTCCGTGAGAAATCCTCTTCTGACATCGTGCCCAAGTCATGATGTGTACTTGTGATTCCCCCTATCGCCACCTGCGCATTTTCAAGTTTTGTATCTTTCGTTACTCTTTCAACGGTTGCCTCAATCGAATCGATTTGCTCGATTGCTTCATTGGAATATGGATTCGCCTTGAATACCACATCCATGGTCATGATTTTACCATCTTCAGATAAATACGCGTTCAATGCTTCCCCGAATTCTTCGCTTTCGACTACTTCTTTGGGAATGTACATGCCTGTTACCGTTTTATCCGTTTTTGCCAGTCCTGATAAATAACCCTGTGCAGACGATAGACCATCATGGACTTCATTTAGACCATCCGCACTTTCATTTAAGCCATCTGTCAAATCAGTAAGTTGCCCGCCGAGGCTTGAAAAACCATTTAGGAGTTCTTGCTGCCCATTACTTAAGCTAGTAAGGCCTCCTTTAAATCCTGACAGATTATTTATGACTTCACTCTGACCATTGGCCATCGTGCTTAGACCTTTTTGTAAAGTGTCAACACCTGAAATCAATTGGTTCAGGCCCTCCCCAAGAGAACTTTGACCCTTTACGATCTCTGCCATATTTTGGTTCTCCGTATTCAATCCTTCGGACACTGAACCAAGATTCCTATTGAGCTCGGAAAGGCCTGCTGCCATGGGCTCCAACCCCCCCTGTGCCCCTTGTACTGTTTGTTTGATCGTTTGATAGGACTCATCCGCCTGTAATTCTGGATGAGTGGCTTCCATTTGCTCAAAGGAAGGATTTAAACCAGCAAGGCTTTGTGATACGCCCATAAGGTTAGTTTGAATCTCTTTGTATCCGCCTGTGAGCTCACCTAACCCATTAGCTGATTGTTTATACCCTTCGAGGAGCTGTCCGCTTCCGGTGGCGAGCTTCTCCAAGTTTGCCTTGACCTCATTCAGTCCGTTTTTTATATCCCTAGTTCCTGAAGAACCATCGCGAATGCCTGCTTCAATGCTTGTTAACGCCTTCTCCACCTGACCTACGCCGCTCTTTAATTCATTGGTCCCGGAAATGAGACCCCCTATTCCGTCTGTCGCTTGCTTCAAGCGCGGTCCTGAATCGGAAAGCTCACTGCCTGCCGTTTTTAATCCATCACTGATTTGTTTAATGCCTTCATTTCCTTCCCCGATTCCCTTTTCCAAAGTTTCGGCTTGGTTGGAGACAAATAAGTCCTTAATGGGTTCACCTGTCGGGCGGGTCATGGATCGAACTACATCGACTTCATCCACCTTGACGACTTCCTGGCTGATTTTTTCAGCAAGTGCGACGTAATCTTCCGAATCCATACGTTCGTCATTTTTGATGACAATCTGTGTTGGCATGGATTGTCCAGGGCCGAATTCATCGGAAATGATATTAAATGCCATGATGGAAGGAACGTCATCACCCGCTTCTTCAAGGGAGTTATAAGAAATCTTCCCATCATACATAAACAAAAAGGGAACACAGACGATTGCAACGATCATTAGCGCCAACAATGGGCGGTTCAAGGAGAAGTTACCCAGAATTCCCCATAGTTTACTTTCACTATGCGCAAGCTTGCCTTTTGCCGGCCAGAATAGCTTCTTGCCAAGAACCGCCATGAAAAATGGAACGATTGTATAAAGGGCGATCATTAAAATGAAAACCCCTATGGCAACGGCCGCCGCAGATTGATAGAGCTTAAAAGTAGAAAAACCAATTGCCGCAAAGCCAATCATTACGGTCAGCCCACTGAAGAAGACCGTCTTACCGGCGGTTCGGTATGTCTCCACGATGGCTTCAGGTAAGGACTCCTCTGACGATAGCTCCTCCTTGAAACGACTAAGAAGCAAGATGCAATAATCAGTCCCAATTCCAAATAAAATACCTACCAGGAATATTTGGGTGTAAGACGAAATCGGAAAGTCCCATTTATCCACCAGGAATGAGACGATGGATTGTGAACATAAATAAGTGAAACCGACTGTTACTAACGGAATGATCGGTGTCACCACTGAACGGAAGACTATTAGCAATACAGCCATAATGAAGACAACCGTGATGCCTTCAGTTTTCTTCAGCCCCTCTTGGGAATTGGTATTAAGATCTTCATCGATCATCCAGCTGCTTGTGTAATAATGCTCGACATCCACTTGTTCCAACTCTTTATAAAGGGCATCGATCACTTCCTTAGCTTCCCGGTCCCCCTTGACCATCGTGATAGATGTCAAAACTGTTGATTCATTCTCCGAGACCAACTGTTCCTTAAGCGAGGGCTCTTTAAAATGGGTCATGATCTCTTTGATGCCAAGCTCTGTTTTATTCTTTTCAAGCTTTTGGATCGCTATCTCAATCTCTTTCAATTCCGAGGAAGACAACTTCTTATCACTATGAAATACGAGAGCCACTTGTGACTCATCCTCATCCTGGATCTCTTTCAGTAGCTCATTGGCCAGCCCAGAGGAATACTCTGCCGGTACATCCAGCTGTCCCTTATTCCGGACAAGGTCCGCCATATTCGGTGCCGCAAACAATAAACCTGCCGTAATTGCAACCCAAGCGATAATGACCAGCCATCTTCCCTTTATGATCCCCCTCATTTATATTTCCTCCCATTGCTCATTTTTCATTTGAATGAAAATTTGTGAAAGTTTCTCATATGTATCAAGGAATTTAACAATCTCTTCATAATCGAATTTCGTCATGATGCTCTCTACCAATTTATGAATCTTATTTTCCGTTTCCTGTAACAATGCTTCCCCCTCTATGGAAAGCTTCAAGTGAAAGACCCTTCGGTCAACCAGGTCCTGTTCCCGTTCTATCAATCCTTTGCCTTCCAGCCTGTTGATGTTGGAAGTGACGGCACTCTTATTAATATAAAAGGCATCACTGATTTCCGTCGATGTACACAACCTCTGTTGTTGAATGAACCGTAAAGTATAGTATTGTTCGTTCGTCAGCACATCACAAATCTGATCTTTTATTAAAAGCTCCCCCATCTTATTGACATAGAAGGAAACCTTCATATATCGATCAATCAAGCCAGAAACTCTTTCATTAGTCATCGTTGCACCTCCCAAAAAGTAGTTCAGTCATTTAACTATATGTAGATTACTATTGTTTTATTTATTATGTCAATCCCATGACAGTTTATTATTTCCAGTTTAACTTATGGTAAATAAGGGAAAACCCAAAGTAAGAAAACAATCTACTATTCTAAAGGAGGAAATATAAATGACTCAATCAACTATCGAAAATCAATCGACTATCGAAAATCAACCGAATAGCAAACTCTTAAAAGGGATTCTAATTGGGGGGCTTGTTGGTGGTGCGTTGACCTTGCTTGACTCCAATACAAGAAATAAAGTAAAGCGTTCAGCCGTCCTTTTAAAAGACAACTCCATGAATATGATTGAACAGGTCAAGGAAAATCCCGGAGAAATGAAGGAACAGGTGGTATCAGGAGTCAAAGGGGCAACGGAGACGATTAAAGAGGCAATCAATGACGTTGAAACACTATATGAAACCGTTAATGAAGACGTGGTGGGTAAAGTATCCGAAGTAAAGGATATCTCCACTGATGCCCTTGGTACAGCTAAAGATGCAACAAGTGAATTGAAAGACATCAGTTCAAAAGTGGTCGTTGCCGGTAAACAGCTGAAAGAAACACCATCACAATCATTGAAAGCCGATAATGATAAAGATGAAAAAGAGAGTGATGAAATCGTTAAAAAATCAGGATTATCCAATCAAAAATCCATTTCATCCAACTTCTAATATATAAAAAAAGCTGGGGCACGATGCCCCAGCTTTTGTTTTTCCATATATCATCTCACACGATGATCTTAGTTAGAACCCTCTAATTTATTCGTTATCTCATGGTCTTTTTTCACTTCAGCCAACCAAACTGGATATTCCTCTTGTAATTTTTCAGAAAGAAGCGTTTCTTTAATTACATCTTTACTGTCTTCTAAATTAGCCTTTTTTGCTTCCTTCTTACCGGTTACTTTTATGATATGGTACCCATAATCGGATTTGACTGGGTCACTGACTTTATTTATATCAAGATCAAAGGCGACATCTTCAAACTCTCCCACCATATCACCTTTCCCAAAATACCCTAGGCTTCCGCCGTTATCCGCCGTTTGTGTATCAGTGGAATATTCAGCTGCCAATTTAGCGAAATCACCGCCTTCTGCAATTTCTTTCGCAACTTTTTTAGCCGTTTTTTCGTCTTCGACTAAAATATGACTAGCTTCCACTTGTTCAGCTTGATCAAATGTTTCTTTATTATCTTCAAAATACGTACTGATTTCATCGTCCGTCACGGTAATTCTCGGTTCGACCAGTTTTTTCGTTTGCAGATAAACCACGATGTCCTTTTTTAAGGCCTCCATGGAAGAACCGCTTGCTTCCAATTGCTCTTTTAACGACTTTTCATCACCATAGGACTCAACCATAGTATCGATTTCTTTCTGGATTTCTTCATCCTTTATTTTAATTCCCGCTTTTTCCGCTTCCAATTCAACCAATTTATTCGTAACTAACAGGTCTAAAGTGTCTGCTCCGTACCCCGCAACAAGCGCGTCATACAGCTCATCCTTACTGATTTTCTCGCCATCGATGCTCGCCATTGTCTTATCAGTGGACGAGATCATCGCAAATACCATGATCCCGGCAATGATTAAAATGCTCCCTGCCCAAATATATGCCTTCGTGCTTCTTAATAGTTTCATGAATACTCTCCCTTAATTTTTCTATAATGATAGCTTAGAAATATTAATTAATCCTTAAGATTCCTTAATATGCACTAACCCATCATTATACTAACATACATATATCCCTACAGATATTTTAGAGTATTTCATTCTGCTACCAATTTACATTGAGATTTGGTTGATCATTACAAAAAAAAATTATACCGTTATATCGACTTTGATATATAGGTAACTGAGTGCAAAAACATAGAAACAAAAAAGCATGGTGTACGGAGGGAATTCCTACACCATGCTTTTTTTATGTGTTATTTACGATGCATCTTGAATTCAAGGAAGAGTTCGTTGTAATGGGCCAAGTTTTTCTTCCCAAGGTTTTCGTATACTTCCAGTTTCTTTGTCAGTTCCGGTGACGGATAGAAGCGTTCATCCTTCACCACTTCTTCAGGCATATATTTCAGTGCTTCTTTATTAGGTGTCGAGTAACTTACATATTCAGCATTCTGTGCCGCAACTTTCGGGTCAAGCATGAAGTTGATGAACTGGTGAGCCGCATCGACATTTTTGGTTGTTTTCGGGATGACCATATTATCAAACCATAAATTGGACCCCTCTTTTGGAACAACGTATTCGAGATCTTCATTTTCAGCCATGATTTCAGAAGCAACTCCCGACCAAACAAGGCCAATTGCCGCTTCCTGGGCTTCCAATAGCATGCGGCTTTCATCTCCTACTATCGCTTTAATATTCGGGGTGAGGGCATCAAGTTTGGATTTTGCCTCTTGAAGGTGTTCTTCATCCATATCATTCAATGAATAATTCAAAGAGTTCAGACCCATGCCCATCACTTCTCTAGCGCCATCCGTCAAAAGGATTTCATTTTTTAAATCTTTATCCCATAAATCCGCCCAGGCCGTTATTTCTTTGCCACCGAGCATCTTGGAATTGTAAACAATTCCAACCGTTCCCCAGAAATATGGCACGGAATATTTATTCTCCGGATCGAATGGCAGATCGATAAATCGCTCATCGATATTTTTCAAATTCGGAAGCTTGGAATGATCCAAGGGAACCAACAAGTCTTCTTGCCTCATCTTATCGATCATATACTCAGACGGAATGGCAATATCATAAGTCGTACCGCCCTGTTCAATTTTAGTCATCATTGCCTCATTCGAATCGAACGTCTCATAAATGACCTTTATACCTGTTTCTTCTTCAAAACGTTCGATTAGATCCGTATCGATGTAATCGCCCCAATTATAGATGGTAAGCGTATTGCTGCTCGTAAACCCCTGCGATGAATTCAATCTTGAAATCGCATATAGCAGCAAAGCGGATACGAGGGAAATGATTAAAAACATTTGGACAAGCCTTTTCATCGTTTCCCCCCCATTCCCGTTTGCCTTACACGTTGAGTTATAAAGTAATATACAACAACCAACAGCAGTGTCACGACGAACAGCAGTGTCGATAGTGCATTGATATTCAATGAAATCCCACGGCGGGCCAAGGAATAGATTTCCACAGAAAGAGTGGAGAAGCCATTACCAGTCACAAAGAACGTAACCGCAAAATCATCAAGTGAATAAGTCAATGCCATAAAAAAACCGGCAAAGATACCTGGTAAGATGTATGGAAGGATGACCTTCGTCAATACATCCCACCGGCTTGCCCCTAAATCTCGGGCCGCATCAATTAAGGTAGGGCTCATTTCCTGAAGTTTCGGAAGGACCAGCAGAACAACAATCGGGATACTGAAGGCGATATGCGACAACAGTACAGAGTAGAATCCAAGCTTGATTCCGGCCATTGTGAATAAAATCAGGAAGGAAGCACCGATGATAACATCAGGACTGACAATCAATACATTATTCAATGACAATACTGTATTCCTAGCTTTACTGCTCGTAAATGACCGAATTCCAATCGCCCCTATCACCCCTATGATCGTTGCGATCAGTGCAGATAATAAAGCAATCACAAGTGTATTCAATACAATGATTAACAACCTTGTATCTTGGAATAGCTCCTTGTACCACTCCATCGTGAACCCTTTAAAGTCATACATCGTTCCACCGCTGTTAAAAGAGTAAAAGACTAAAAAGAAAATCGGTGCATAGAGTATGAGAAAAATCAAAACGAGAAACGCTTTTGATATTGGTGATAATTTATTGCCCAATTTACACACCCTGCTTTCGGTTACCCGTTACAAACATAATCAGGAACATTATAATAATCAAAAATACCGCGATTGTGGAACCCATTCCCCAATCCTGTGTCACAAGGAAGTGCTGCTCGATAGCCGTACCAAGAGTAATGACGCGGTTACCGGCAATCAGTCTTGTAAGCATGAACAATGAAAGTGCCGGTATGAAGACAACCTGGCATCCCGTCTTTACACCATCTAACGTCAATGGAAAAATGACACGGCGGAATGTCATCCATCGGGACGCTCCCAAGTCATTGGCCGCATCCAAAAGGGTTGGATTCATTTTATCAAGCGCATTGAATATCGGTAAGATCATAAACGGGATGAAAATATAAACCGAAACGAATATGAAGCTGAAATCCGTAAAGAGAATCTGTTGCTTTCCGATTCCTACAGCCTCTAGAAAACCATTCGCCACACCATACGTGCCAAAAATACCAATGAAGGCATAAGCCTTCAAAAGTAAATTGATCCAGGAAGGGACGATAATCAGCAAAAGCCACAACTGCTTATGCTTGGTTTTCGTTAACAAATATGCGGTCGGGTAAGCGACTAAAAGGGATATTCCCGTAATCAGGAAAGCATACCAAAATGAGCTTAAAGTCATTTTTAAATATACTGGCGTAAAGAACTTTTGATAGTTAATCAAAGATAGATTGCCTTCGATGTCAAAAAAGGAATAGTAAAGGATTAACAAAATGGGTGCGATCACGAATAAAGCAATCCATAAGACATAGGGTATGAAGTAAATATTCCGGGATATTTTATTCTTCATGACTTTCCCCATCATGATACGCTTCCAGACGCTTATCGAATTCTTCTTCAGTTTCACCCAATCGCATGACATGAATCGATTCTGGATCGAAATAAAGACCTATTTCATCTCCAACTGCCACTTTTTTCGTTGATTGGACAAGCCATTCATTTCCATCATGGTCATAACAGCTGATTTCATAATGAACACCGCGAAATAGCTGGGAGTCCACCCGAACTTGCAGTTTTCCGCGATCGACGGAAGTAATCTCTAAATCTTCCGGGCGGATGACAATATCGACAGCTTCATTACCGTTCAATCCTTGGTCGACACATTCGAACTGTCTGCCGACGAATTCCACGCGGTAATCTTCAATCATTTTTCCTTTTACAATATTAGACTCACCGATGAAATCGGCAACGAACCGGTTCAGCGGTTCATCATAAATATCCGTAGGGGTCCCACTTTGCTGAATTTTCCCTTTGTTAAGGACAAAAATCTCATCTGACATCGCTAATGCTTCCTCTTGGTCATGAGTGACGAATATAAACGTGATTCCAAGCCTCTGTTGCAGCTCCCGTAATTCATATTGCATTTCTGTACGTAATTTCAAATCGAGGGCAGACAGCGGTTCATCCAGAAGGATGACTTCAGGTTCATTAACAATCGCCCTGGCAATCGCTACCCGTTGCCGCTGACCGCCGGACATTTCCCTGATCTCCCGTTTTTCATAACCCTCCAAATTAACAAAGCTTAAGGCTTCCTTCACCTTGATTTCCACTTCCGAATTCTTCATTTTTTTGATCCGAAGACCGAATGCTACATTTTCAAACACATTTAAATGTGGAAAAAGTGCATAATCTTGAAATACCGTATTCACTTGCCTTTTATTGGCTGGCACATCATTGATCTTTTTTCCTTCAAAGTAAATATCACCTTTGGAGGCTTCCGTAAATCCGGCAATCAAGCGAAGGATGGTGGTCTTCCCACATCCGGAAGGACCCAAGAGCGTATAGAACTTCCCTCTCTCGATTTCAAAACTAACATTATCGAGAACTACCGTTTCATCATCAAATTGCTTCGTAACCTGATCGAAGCGTATTATATTCCCGTTTGCCATAGCTTCTTCCCTCTCTCCATTACCTTACTCATCAACCTTCAACGATTGCATTTGTTTTTAATTCTATAAGTATGATTCCGTCACCACGAGTATTAACTCGGACTGACCTTCAAAATCATTGATGATTTGATGTTCATCTGAAGCATGAAAATAAATCGATTCCCCTGCCTTGACGAAATACGTATGTGTACCAAGCTTTACAATGACTCTTCCGCTTAATACATAACCGAATGTTTCCGACAGGGATGGTTCAAATTGTTTGAACTCCCCTTTTTCCTGGAGAGTCAGTCGGATAGGTTCCATTTCCTTCTCATTCGATTCAGGCACGAGCCACTGGATTTGATACCCGCGTTCTTCATCGATGAAAAATGTTTGTGCTTCTTCTTCATACACCACTTTTTGGACCTGATCCTCTTCATCGAAGAACTGCTTCGGCTTGCAGCCGAGTACTTCTAAAATATTGAAAAGAGTTTCAATTGAAGGGGAACTAAGATCCCTTTCCAACTGTGAAATATATCCTTTGCTTAAATCCGTTCTTTCCCCCAATTCTTCCTGGGTCAATCCTTTTTTCAAGCGAAGGTTCTTTATTTTTTTCCCAATTTGCATCCCATTACCCTCAATCGGTTTACTTATAGTAAACCCTCAGTAGATAAAGTTTTATATAAGTAAACTTTCAGTTTAATTTTACGAATATCATTATACAGGAAATGCCGGAAACTTCAAACGGAATTTCCAGTCATGCTAAAAAAAGGACTGCCACCTGGCAGTCCCCCTTTTACAACTTCAGATATATCTCTTGCGCTTTCTTTTCCCCATCAGCAATACAGTCCGGTATTCCGACACCATTATATGAACAGCCCGCAAGTAAAACATTCGGATAATTCTCGGAGATTTTTGCCTCCAGTGATTGAACGATTTGAGGATGTTTAATATGGTAGTTCGGCATATTTTCATGCCAATTCGTCACTTCACTCGTAATTGGATTCCCGGAAATGCTTAGACTGTTTTTAATGTCGCGTAAAGCCACCTGGATCAGTTCCTGGTTTGTAAGGGACCGTAATCGTTCATAGTCCGGACTTGAGCTTTTATAAAAAAGCCTTACCAAAAGTTGACTGTTTTCAGAAGTATGCTCCCATTTCCGGCTTGTCCAGGTACACGCATTGCAGATCAAATCACTATTATCACCTGCAATAAAACCTGTCCCGTCTTTGGGAAGCATGCTGTCCGGGATATCGAATCCAAGATAAACGCTAATCATCGAACTATTGATCAAGCCGTCGAAGTCCTCATCCAACTCCCGATCACCCAATAATTTCTGGGCAATTGTATGCGGTGTGCTCAATACGATAAAGTCCGTTTCCAGCGTTTCACCATTTGCCAATGAAATGATATACCCCTCATCATTTCTTCCAATTTTATCTACACTTACCCCTTTTAAAATCTCCACCATATCGAGGCTTTCCTCAATTCGTTCAACCAAAGTTGATAAGCCATTTTTAAACGAAAGGAACTTCTTATTTCCCTTGCTTTGGTATTTCTGCTTATTCTCCGATAGACCGCGTATTATACTGCCATATTCATTTTTATAATCCAGCATCTCTGGCAGTGTTTTGGCAATGGTCAATTCATTTAATTTTCCTGAGTAAACGCCAGATAGGACAGGCGATATCTGCTTTTGCACCAATTCCTTACCTAAGAAGCTTTCAAGAAATAAACCGATTGAGTCATTCTTCGTAAACGTCTCATTTTTTGTATAGAAATCCTTTAAGGCGTCAACCTTCCCTTGGGCGGAAACCAGATCACTTTTCGCCAGCGACTCCAGGCTCATCGGTATTCCGAATAGGGCATCTTCGGGGATTCCCTTCAGCATCCCATCTGTATGGATAAATGATTTTCCCGTGGCATTATAGACAACTTGATCCTCTAGATTCAATTCCTTAAGAAATGGTTTTATATTTTGTTTTCTGGCGACAATCGAATCGGCACCCGCTTCAATTTTAAAAGGACCATCGTGCACAGTCCTTATTTTACCGCCTAGATCCTCATTTCCTTCTATTAATATCAATCGTACGGAGAGACTCCTTGCTTTAACTGTTTTTTGTAAATAATACATGGTTGATAAACCGGTAATGCCTCCACCTACGACTACGACTGTTTTCATTAGGACTACACCTCGATTAACGAATTTTGCATTAAGTAAAGTGTACCATAAGGCGGCGGCATTATTAAAAGCGGCCCTTCTAAATCATTGGTTTCATAATGAAGCCTGTAACAAATTGGACAAAAAAAGACCTTCCCTCATTCGAAAAGTCTACATGCCATCATATAGTACTTGTTATTTCGTTCCTTATTCCATATCCTTGTTCATCGTATCTAATCTATATTCCATTATCTCCATCAACCCGCTTCTGCCTTCCTTCTGAATCCCTGTATCCTGATACCCCGATCTCGTATAAAGCGTTTTTGCAATCACGTTACTGACGTCCACTGCCAGAACGATCAAATCTTTGTTTGGAAAAATCCCTTTTGCGAATTCCGGAAGGATTTGCAAGGCCTTCTTCGCAATCCCTTTACCTTGATGCTTTTGATCAACAAGAAATCCTCGGAGTAATATCGCTTTTTTATCGTTGGTGAAAGGGGTGATGTTCTCGCCAATGTGTAGAACGAAAAAGCCAACCGGGATACCCTCCGCCAATATAACGATAGGATGCCTGTCACAATCTTCCCGGCAATATTTCAGTGACTCTTTGGGCAGAGCAGAAAAAAGGGTTTGTGTATCCGGTAAATAAAACTGGGAAAGCATGTGACGATGTTCCGGTAAATAAGGCGTTAAGGTGGTGGTCTCGATTTCCTTGTCCTGTTTCATTCAGCACACCCTCTTTCATCAATTATTGGATACATTAATGATTCGATGCCCCGTCCGACATTCCCTTCACGAACCGGAAGGAGCACTGCCGAATATATCGGCAGTGCTCCTTAAGTTATCAATGTGTATTTTCATTGATTGTTAGTGCTTCTCGTAAATTGATTTGCTGGCGAAGTATGTTGGCAACATCACGGGAAATTTGTCGTTTTTCAAACATATCCTGCACCTCATCCCGTTCTGCCTGGATCGCTTTATAGAATAGCTCTCTTTCATAATCGGCCATTTTACTAGGCATACGGCCTCTATTTTCACGTTTGCATTTTAAAATCAACACTTTATACTCTTCTATGATCATCGAGGATGTCTCATGATTATCAGGTATAATTCCGGCTTGAATCTCTTGGATGGCAGCTTTATACATCCTGATTTTAAGTTCCCTGACCTTTTCCAATCTCTCAAGATTGATTTTTCTTATTTCTCTTTTATTAGGGAAAAATAATTTTAAAACCCTCAGCATACTTCTTCTGAAAAGCGTTACTGACCTGAAAAAACGGAACTTCAGTCGATTTGTTACGGCACCTTCCATACGCTGGATGTATTCCTTGCATATATACGCCGTTTCCCGGTCCACTTTTTCATCCTTAATAAGTTTATCTAGGAATCTTTGCTCTGCTTCAAGGGCCTTGAAGCGAAGGACCTTCTCTTCTTCCCTTAATGCAGCCGGTTCTTTCTCCTGTTCTACATAGGACAATTCATTGATCTTGGTACAGTACCTAGAAATGATTGATAAAGCCGCTTCCCGGTTTTCATCTGTCATTTGGGACTCAATCACCCGAATGGCCGCTTGATGTGAGTGAATGGCAGCAGCTTTCGTTTTATCCGCCTGATTGTCCACCACTTCCTCTTCTTCTGACCGTGCCACGATTGGCAGAAATACACTCGCAACAATCAAGGTAAGCAATATGACACCTGCTGCAATGAAGATGATTAACGAACGCTCAGGAAAAGGACTTCCATCTGCCAACACATACGGAATCGAGAACGAACCCGCTAACGTTACAGCTCCGCGAACACCGGAAATGGTAATGATTCCGGCCGCTTTGAAGTCCGGTTTTTGGGCGCCTGCTTTTCTCGTCATCCAACCAATCGACCAGGCAGCCGTAAGCCAAATGAATCGTAAAGCGAAGAGGAAAAGTGTAATGATCACGATATAAAGGATCACTTGTCCATTATTGAAGGCTGGATCTTGAAAGATAGTTTTCGCAACGCTTGGGATTTGCAAGCCAAGCAAAACGAATACAAGACCATTCAATACATATAAAATGACGGACCATGTACTCTTTGAAACGACTTGAAGTTCTACAGTTGGTGATATTTCCCGATCCCGTTCAATGGCATGGACGATTCCCCCGGCCACGACCGCTAAAATCCCAGAAAGGTGGAAATGTTCCACAGCGAGGAAAATAATAAAAGGAGTTAGGATTTGGATCAGCATATGCATCGTGACGTCTTCCATCCCTAAACGGCGAAGAAATAAACGAAGCCTGATAATGATGAAAGCAAGTATTGCTCCACCTACAAACCCACCAATTGCAATCCATATGAAACTGAAGGTTGCGTCGACTAAGGAGAAAACACCAGTGACTGTAGCTGCAACGGCAAACTTAAAGGCAACTAAACCTGAGGCATCATTCATTAACCCTTCTCCTTCGAGAAGGTGCATGATGCTCTTCGGTAACTTGACCCGACTCGCCAAAGCGCTTACTGCCACAACATCCGTAGGTGACAAAATGGCCGCTAAAGCGAACGCTGCCGGCAATGGTATCGAAGGGATCATCCAATTAATTAAATACCCGCCTGCCCAAACCGTTATGAATACCAGGCCTAGTGCAAGCATTAGAATGGGTGCTCTCAACTTCCATAATGCTGTTCGGGGTACATTTTTGCCATCATTGAATAATAGGGGCGCGATGAATAACAGCAAAAATAGTTCCGTCTCCATCTCAACATGTATACCCAGGGGTAAAAGTGCCAATATGACACCCAGTGCTATTTGTATTAATGGTACAGGTATAAAGGGTATAAAATGGTTAATTACATTAGACACTCCAATCAATATAAGAAGGGCTAATATAACAAGAAAAAACTCCATACAAACATCAAACTTCCTCTCTCATCTATTTTCGTAACTATAAGCGTAACATATTTATACCCATTCATTCATGCATTAACTATTCTAACCTAGAATCCTCCTGAATAATGATACCTTTTATAAAAGCAAAGAAGCTTGAGTTGTACGCGATGAGCCATCATGAAGATCGAGGTGATTGGATTTTTTACAAAATCAACTCCATCAACAAACTTGGGTAACCGCATAAAACAGAAAAAAGCTGATTGGCTAACCATAATCAGCTTTTCCCACATGATGAAAGACAACCCACATAAGAAGTTGGGATTAAAAAACTTATTTAGTTCCCGGGACAAAGAGACGAAGATGTTTGTGCAGTATATTTGCCTGGAAAGGAAGAAGAATCCCTTCATCGCCATCGATATTGACTGCAAGTTCCTCTGATGTGGCTAAATGGAGCCTGGATGTTTTAATATATTCAACTTCATCATGCCCCTTGATCTCCCCCCTAATTAAACTGGGAATGATCTTGACGATGAGAGGCAGAGATAAATCCTTAATGATGAATGTGTGCAGCTTTCCATCATTCACTTCCGCCTCTGGTGCAAGTTGTTCGAAACCGCCGACAGAGTTAGTCATTGTTGCAATTAGTAGATGAGCCTCGCCTATCCACTTTCCCTGATCATGTTCAACCGTTAAAGGAAACGGAGTCTTTTTAATAATCGCTTTTGCTCCTTCAATGAAATATGCAAAAGACCCCAGACGGGTTTTTTGTTCAACGGTAACATTATAGGTAGCCTCGGCGATCGCCCCTACTGCCAACACATTCATGAAATAACGATCATTGATCTTCCCTATGTCCGATTCCTTAATATGCATATCCTTTAATATCTCAATGGCTGCATTGGGATTCAGGGGTATTCCCAAAGATCTCGCGAAATCATTAATAGTTCCTAGTGGAATGATTCCGAAAATAGGCCGATGTTGCTGCTCGCCCATGCCATTCACTATCTCGTTCACGGTACCATCCCCACCCATGGAAATGACAGCATCGAACCTTTCTGCACATGCCTCCTTAGCAAAATCCGTAGCATCCCCCTCTCTTTCCGTTTTACGAACGCATACCTCATCAAAAATTTCACCAAGTGCCTTTTCCGCTTTCGGCAAAATCTTTCCTGCCTTTTCCTTACCTGAAGATGGATTGATGATAATCATCGCTTTCGACATATGCTACCTCCCATTATTGTACTTCTACTAGCAAGTTACCTCTTTACTGATGTACTAAAACCACACGGACAATTTTTCTGTAAGCATTTTTCCAGTAACTCACAAATAATCGCTGCCACTTGAATTTTGCTGACCTTTTAGAACAAGCTCTTATATGTTACATGGACTGTGAAACAGCCATTCATTGATCACTGAACTTTCCTGTTCCTCATCTGTTACATTAATACCTATCTCAATCAATTGAAAATTGTCTGTCCCTTTCGCTCCCTCTTTGTTTTTTCCTTTTATAAAAAGCATTATTTCTTCAATTTCCTACTTGGCGCGAAGAAAAATACAAAAATAAATAGATGATAAATCCCTTTCCTATAGGGTTTTCAGACGATCCGCGAAATAAATTTCAAATTTTCTGTAAAATACCTATACATTTTCCAAATTCGGGTATATACTGTATTATAACAACAAGCAAACAATAAAAACTGTACTATAAAGAGGAGGAGCGAGACATGCAAGCAAATCAATCAGATTTATTCATAATCGATTCATTTAAACATTGCCCGGAATGTGGTGAAACACATGTGGACCACTCAGATTCCTATCTGATGGAATGCGACCGCTGCCTTTCCAAACGTGAAGAATAAAGCGATCGGAAAATATATCTAATATTAAAAGGAGGAAATATCATGCAAATGAAAAAATCCATTGAGTTTTTTAACAATATCCCTGCTAAACATTGCCCCGAGTGCGGTGACCATATTATAGAACAAGCTGAATCCTACTTAATGGAATGTGACCGCTGCCTTTCCAAACGCGAAGACTGATTAAACCAAATCAAAAAGGAGGAATCATCATGCAAACTAAAAACCCATTGGAATTCTTCAGGACACTGCCGCCTAAACAATGTTCGGAATGCGGGACCCATATCATTGAACAAGCTGAATCCTACCTCTTGGAATGTGATCACTGCCTTTCGAAACATGAAGACTGATTAAACCAAATCATAAGGAGGAATCATCATGCAAACTAAAAACCCATTGGAATTCTTCAGGACACTGCCGCCTAAACAATGTTCGGAATGCGGGACCCATATCATTGAACAAGCTGAATCCTACCTCTTGGAATGTGATCACTGCCTTTCGAAACATGAAGACTGATTAAACCAAATCATAAGGAGGAATCAGCATGCAAACTAAAAACCCATTGGAATTCTTCAGGACACTGCCGCCTAAACAATGTTCGGAATGCGGGACCCATATCATTGAACAAGCTGAATCCTACCTCTTGGAATGTGACCGCTGCCTTTCCAAAAAAGATGAATATTAATAAAAGATGCTGACATCAAGAAGCTATGTAGGCCAATTTGATGTCAGCATTAACCTTGTATTAGCTTCCCTTTCCTTGCATTCAAAAAAGGATGTCCTTGGGACACCCTTCAGCCGTACTTATTATTTATCTCCCAATATATTTGTCTACATATTTTCCACTGATCTTCCTGCTGCTGTATTGTAAGAAGTCCAATGCAAAAATCATGAATTCAAGGCCTAGACGCTTATCTGAACGCATAAAATCAGAACCTAGCAGTTTCTCCAATTTTTCAAGCCTATGATATAGCGTTTGCCGGACAATGAATAGTTGTTTCGATGTTTCCTGTTTAGAACCGTTACAAGCAAGATAGGTCTTCAGGGTAGGCATTAACTCACCATTGTTTTGCTTGTCATATTCAATGACCGGACCTAAATATTCGTACACCGTTTCCTCCAGATTACCATGTTTATTTATGAGCGAAATCATGCGGTGCATATGTAAGTCCTGATAAAAGAAGCTCCTGTTATCCTCTGGTAGTGTATCCTGAAGCAGTAAAGTCTCACGGGCCGTTTCATAACTTTTATAAATCTCACTTAACCTTTGAACATGCTTTCCAAACCCAATGGAAAGCAGCCCCATACGATTACGCCCGCTTACATCCATTTTCATGATTCGATCCACCGCGCTTGAAACCCTTGATTTCCAATCTTCAGATGAACGATTATCACCTAAAATAAAAACAAGATGCTGATGTATTTCCATGGAAAATATCTGAAAGCCGTACTGTTCAAAAACTGTCCTAAACATTATCTTAAAATAGGTTCCATCTAATTTTGTGGAACTTTTATTATATTTTTGGTGTTGTTTGCAAATGCAAACAATTCCGCCATCCAACTGCATTTTCGGATCAATATAGGAAAGCCTCTCCCGAATTGCCTCGTCACTATATTCACCTTCAATCCAATTTGTAAGCCATTTACTTTCTTCCGACATTTTCTTTTCTTCTATATATAACTCTCTTAATAGATGCTGTGCCAATGCGGTAGCCGTTCGATCCAAGATCAGTGAATCAAAATCAGTCAACTCTCTGTCGTTACTGCAAATGAGCAGTTCCGCATAATTTTCACCGAGCACTTGAATCGGCTGTCCAAGAACGGTTTTATCCAATTTCCGCTTCTCTTCGTATATGTCCGTTACCATTTGATAGGTTATTTTTTTCTTTATTTTTGGAATGCTGGCTATATCATTTTCATTAAAGATAAGAATAACCTGTACATTTAAATAGCTGTGGAGAAATTTTAGAATTGGTTCATAATGGTCAATTTCGAGGAGATTTTTATTTAACTGCTGGGAGTAGTTTTCTAAGTTGGAGATCATCTGATATTGTTTATTTATGATAAGGGAATGAATATCCTGCGTGATTTCTACGAAAGGGACTTCTTCATGAAATAGGATGATAGGGAATTGCCGTTCATTTGCGAGATCAATGGCACATTGCGGCACTGCCATTGTGTTGGCGCCAATCTCTATACAGAGTCCAGCTGCATCGCATTCAATTAACTGTCTTAAGTAGGATAGAAATGTGTCATCGCAATCTTTCCACCCTAAACCGGTAGTCAGAATCAGTTCATTTCCATTTAACAAATGGCTGATTTGGGTGACTTCCATGCAGTGGACCCACTTCACTTGACGCTTTATCCCACTGCTACCTGCAATTATATCCGTCAGATTAAAATGCTTGCGTGTTAGAATCTCCTCGATTGTAATCGATGTATTCATCCATCCACATCCTTTTATAAAACTGCTTTAAAATCTATTATAAACGGACAATCCTTAAATCTCCAGACACTTGTTAGAATATCTAACGTCAAAATTCTACAAAAAACTCGAACAGGTACAAGAAAAAATGCCCCATTCGTGAGGAATGGGGCCGGTTCATGACTATTTCAATTCAATTTTTTGAAAAGCAATGTAGAGAAGTATTTCCTTCCTTCCGGGGTTTTGATGTTCAATTGTTTCCATTCCTGCTTCGTTCCTTCAATCAGTTCAAAATCGAGAAAAGCTCCACTTAAACTTTCGGAAACCCGGGTGATTCGATATCCTCTTTCAAGTAAAAAATCGATTTGTTCCCTTTCCAAGCGATACTCTTGATATTCGGACATTTCCATTCCCCCTTTTTCACACGTTCTCCTTGCCGGTTGAAGCCGTAAAAACAATCTCTTCCTCAAGCTCTGGACCTTTTCCAATTTTCCAATCCCTTCCAACGGAAATACCTAAATATTTCTCATCGCTGGGATCAATGATTTCAGCTTGTTCATATTGCTTGAACCACCAATACTTAGCTAATATATAATAACTTGCACCGCCGAGAAGAAAGCCAATAATAAATGAATAGTTTGAAAAAATCGTGGCACCAATTCCACCAATCACCCAAGAAATGATTCCTGCCCAATTCACTCCATTCAAGTATTTATACTGGCCTTCTCTCTCATAGAGTTCTTTTACATTCACTCTCCGTTTACGGAGGAAATAGTAATCCGCTATCAGGATGCCGACAATGGATGCCAGGATTCCACCTATTATTAATAAAACTTCTATTATGATGCCGAACAGGCTCCATGGCTGAACTACTATACCAATAACCCCCGCTACAACGACTCCCGCCCAAAATGGCATTTTAGGACCCATTACATTGGAGAAAATGGTAGCTGCGGGAATGACATTGGCCGTAGTATTCGTCGACCATTGAGCAAATACGATCATGATTAAAAGGACGCCGAGAGCAATTCCACTTGCTGATCCCTGTATGGCAACTACAGGATCATAATTGGAAACAGCCATATAAGAAACCGCTCCGATAATCACCATGAACGTCTGAGTGATGGGATAGGTGATAATATTCCCAATTATTTGCCCCTTATTGCGCTTGAACCAATTTTTTTCATTTTTTGGTGCCTTTATATAGCGGGAAAGCGTGGGCATATCTGCAGTCAACGTGCCCCAAAATCCCATATTTGCCATAATGACGACCATGAAAGCCGTGGCGGCAGCCCCGCCAGTGACCGGACTTTCAATCCAGGACCATACATCTCTTCCTTGAGCCACAGCCTGATCGGATAGAGTGAAATACATCCAGCCAGAAATTAAAATGATAACGGGAGCCGCCAAGTCGGCGAATCGTTCTATCGACTTTATTCCCATTGCGGTGTTGACTAATTGTAAAACGGCAAAAATGAGGAAGCAGATAAACCAATTATCAAAGTCAAAAAGGGTTGTGAAGATAGCGTTCATTGCAGTAGCTCCAAAGTAAGTATTGAGGCCGAACCAGCATGACGCTACAAAACCCCGTACAACCGAAGGGATGTGGGTGCCAATCGTACCGAACGGCGCCCTCATATAGACTGGAAATGATATTCCATGTTCAACACCAATATCCCCTGTCATTGTCATCAAAAAGCCGAGAACCACACAGGCAATGACCGTTGCAAGAACGACCCAGCCTAAGGATAAACTTTGAACACCGTTCCCACCGATTGCGAAGGCAGCCAATACTACAGCCATGCCCACCCAAATGAAACCAAATCCGGCTGCACTTATATTTTTCTCACTATGAGGTATAGGCAGCAAATCGGGAGACTTTAAATAATCTTTCTTCTCACTCATAGATAATCCCCCTAAATTAATTTGCAGGATTCCTTACCGAAGTTAGACTGGAAGCTTTTTCCCGGCATCCGGCTTCAGCGCCGCATTATATCTGGCCCGTTTCAAGTATTGCCCTTTTCCAGCTTCGCCTACAAATTGTTTGTCTTTAATGACGAATTGACCTCTCGATAAAACGGTAACCGGTTCACCTGTAATTTCCATACCTTCAAACGCATTATAATCCACAGCCATGTGATGAGTATCTGCAGAAATGGCCCTTTCAACTTTCGGGTCAAAAATGACAATATCAGCATCCGAACCTACTGCAATCGTCCCTTTCTTCGGAAATAATCCAAATAGTTTGGCAGCACGCGTAGATGTCATGTCGACGAATTGATTTAAGGTAATACGCTCTTTCATGACCCCTTCAGAAAAGAGGATACTCATGCGGTCCTCAATCGTTGGGCCGCCGTTCGGTATTTTCGTGAAATCTTCACGTCCAAGTTCCTTCTGTCCCTTAAAATCAAAAGAGCATTGATCGGAGCCGATCGTTTGCAGCTGTCCCGTTTTCAAAGCATTCCATAGCACTTCCTGGTTTTTCTTCTCCCTTAACGGCGGTGACCATACATACTTAGATCCTTCGAAGTGTGGCTTTTCAAGATAAGACTGGTCAAGAACCAAATATTGCGGACAAGTCTCCCCCCAAATATCCACCCCTTTATTTCTTGCTTCAGTGATCTTTTCCACCGCATCTTGACAGGTGACATGAACGACATAGAGCTGACCATTTGCCATCTCCGTCAGTTTAGCTGCCCGTCCAGTTGCTTCCCCTTCAAGTTCCGGAGGCCTTGTTAATGCATGATAAATTGGATCGGTGTTACCTTCAGCGAGCGCCTGCTTTGTAAGATAATCGATGACATCACCATTTTCAGCGTGAACCATGACAAGTGCGCCAAGTTCCTTTGCTTGCAACAAAGTGCGGTATAGCGTGGCATCATCAGCTTGAAAAACATTCTTGTAAGCCATGAACACTTTAAAGGAAGAAATCCCCTCATTATCGATGATACTTGGCAACTCAGCCAATACATCATCATTAATCTCACTGATCATTAAATGAAAACCATAATCTATGGCCGCTTTTTCATTGGCCTTTTCATGCCATGTTTCAATTGCTTTCTTTAACGGCACCCCTTTTTCGGTCAGACAAAAGTCGATGATCGTTGTCGTGCCTCCATATGCAGCAGCGATCGTACCCGTTTCATAATCATCCTTTGTCGTTGTCCCGCCAAACGGCATATCGAGATGGGTATGCGGATCAATGCCCCCCGGAAAAACATAAGCGCCTTTTGCATCAATGATTTCAGCCCCCTCAGCCGGCAGGTCCTTGCCAATCATTGCAATCTTCTCATTTTCAATCAATATATCCGCTTGATACGTATCTGCAGCGGTTGCTATCGTTCCATTTTTAATGATTTTCTTCATATTCGACCCCTCCATCATTTTACGAAATCAACACTTTCACTGCCTATGCCCCCAAGGAACGCTTGGCGTTCATTCCACGTCATTGGCGGTAATTCATTTGTCAATTCGATCATATCGATCGCCCCATCGACCGGACAGACGATCGAGCAAAGATTACAGCCTACGCAATCTTCTTCGCGCACTCTCAAGAAGGAGCTGCCTGACGTGTCCTTTAACATATCTATACATTGATGAGATGTATCTTCACACGCAATATGGCATTTATTGCAGTTAATGCACACATCATTATTAATGCGCGCAACGACCTTATAATTAAGATCTAAATTCCCCCAATCGGAATAGCGCGGTACGGACTTACCGACAATATCCATTACGGAAGAAATCCCTTTTTCATCAAGGTAATTGGACAGGCCATCAATCAAGTCTTCTATTATTCTAAAACCGTGATGCATGGCAGCCGTACAAATTTGCACTCCAGTCGAACCCATCAATAAAAATTCCACAGTATCCTGCCAATTAGAAATGCCGCCTATTCCGGAAATGGGAACATTGATCATTTTATTCCTTGCACACTCTGCCACCATATTCAAAGCGATCGGCTTCACAGCTGGACCACAATACCCTCCGTGAGCCCCCTTACCGCCTACATGGGGAATCGTATTCCATGAATGGATATCCACTCCTGCCAAGCTGTTGATCGTATTGATCATGCTTATTGCATCCGCACCGCCGCGCACCGCCGCTTCAGCCGTAACCGTAATGTCGGTTATATTGGGTGTAAGCTTGACGATGACAGGTTTGGATGCAGCTTCCTTCGCCCAGTATGTTTGCTTTTCGACAAGTTCGGGAACCTGTCCCGAAGCAGCTCCCATCCCACGCTCTGCCATACCGTGCGGGCAGCCAAAGTTCAACTCGTAACCATCGACCCCTACATCTTCTATACGCTTGATGATTTCATGCCACTTTTCCTGTTGTGGCTCAACCATTACCGATGCAATGATTGCATGATCAGGGAACCTTTTCTTCGTTTCATATATTTCTTTCAGATTCACTTCAAGCGGACGATCCGTAATCAATTCTATATTGTTGAACCCGGCAACTCTCTGTCCATTAAAACTGACCGCTGCAAAACGTGATGAGACATTCAGGATGGGATCACCCAATGTCTTCCAAACTGCTCCTCCCCAACCAGCTTCAAATGCGCGCTGGACTTGATAACCCGAATTAGTAGGTGGTGCTGAAGCAAGCCAAAAAGGATTGGGAGATTTAATACCTGCAAGATCAATTGATAAATCAGCCATGATAAGCCTCCTAATTTTCATAGTTATTAAACAATATCCACCGCTTCGCCCATCAAAATCGAGTCAATTTCATAGGCTGTCTTCTTCCCTTGCTGGGCAGCTGAAACAACCATTGCCTCACCTTGTCCTTTTCCGAAGACCACGTCACCGCACGCAAAGATCTTTTCATTCGATGTCCTGTAGGAATCACCCTCCAATATTACGACGCCATCATCATGTTGAATGCCGAACTGTTCAATCAATCCTACATACCTGGATTGGCCTATAGCACGAATGACCCCACCGACTGGGATGACGAACTCTGAACCGGGAATTTGGACTGGACGGCGCCGGCCATCTTCCCCTGCCTCGCTTAGCACCATCTTTACGCACTCGATGCCCGTTACTTGACCGCTTTCATCCGATAGGATCCTGGAGGGGGCAGTCAGCCAGTGAAACCCGACACCTTCTTGTTTGGCAAACTCAAATTCAAAATCATAGGCTGTCATTTCCTTTTGGGTCCGACGATAAATAATGCTCACCTGTTCGGCGCCCAGGCGTACAGAACAGGTCGCGGCATCGATCGCCGTGTTTCCAGCCCCTATTACCGCCATCTTCTTCCCAATGAATTTATCAGTGATTGCCCCTGTTTTCGTTGCTTTTACGAAATCGATTGCATCATAAACTTCAGCCAAATCCTCCCCTTCAATTCCAAGCTTAGGAACATCGGACATGCCGATCGCTAAAATGACCGCATCATAGTCGGCAGTCAGCTGATTTGCGGAAACATCCACTCCGACCCGTGTATTCGTTTTAATATCAACATCCAAACTCTTTACTTGTTCAACCTCCCAATAAGAAATGCTCTGAGGCAAACGGAACGATACAATTCCGTAAGTATTTAATCCGCCTGGATTCTTTTCCGCTTCGAAAATGGTTACACTGTAGCCAAGCAAGGCTAATTCCCTTGCTGCAGACAACCCCGCCGGACCGCTTCCTACAATGGCAACCTTTTTGCCATTCTTCTTCCCGGCCTTGAATAGGGCTTGTTTATTTTGGATGGCCCAATCTGTGGAATAACGCTGGAGATCGCCAATCATGATTGGCTTTGTAGAATGGTTCAGGACACATGCCCCCTCACATAACTCTTCAGTCGGACATACCCGCGCACAGCTGGCACCGACAGGATTGGCCGTCATGATCGTCTTGGCAGATCCCTTAAAATTACCTGAAGCTATCTTCTTAATAAAACCTGGAATATCTATTCCGGTCGGACAGGCTTGGATACATGGAGCATCGTAGCAGTATAAACATCGATTCGATTCTTCCAAAGCTTCCCTTGGGGATAAACCCCTCTCCGCTTCCTGAAAGTTAATCTCTAGGCCACCTTTTAACGGGCTCGTCATACTCATCCACTATTTCTCCTTCCAAAAATTTATTTTGAAAAATAAAAAGGGAGGAATTGCATTCATTTCTCTCTACTGTCCTCATATTAAAAGCATTGCCAACATGATTTTTCAATTTATTCAACAAACAGTCATGGCGATTTCCTAGCCAAAATTCTCTCGTTCCGTTTATTATTATTTTCTATCATTCTCTCACTGGTCACGCCTCGGTCCCTGCTTCCTTCGGCCACAAAAAGCCCCCCCTACTAATCTTAAAAACTCAAATCCTGATGATGGATCAGAGAATTGAGTATTCTTTATTTTATAATGTTAAAAAGCAAGTTACATTATACAAAGTGTAAAGTATTTCCATCTGGCACATATGCAATATGTAATATTCATGTTATATTTCCTAACAATAAGTGATAAACATCGGCATTTTTCTACATTCAAACTTACTTTTAATCATACTTACTGATACTCTTTGGATGATTTGTTCTGAAAACATACTTATCAACACTTTGTCCACATAAAAAAAGCCCAGAAACTCAATCCTTGGTTTCCTGGGGCTTTTCAATTTTATCCACAACTTATTCACATATTATATGGCATTATTCTCTTTGTTTTTGCGGAACAGAAGCATTTCGACAAAAGTTATCCACATTAACAAATCGACTTTTTCACTTATCAACAAACCGTAAACAATTTATCAACAGGCAGGTTCATTTTGGATGAATAACGTATCGTTTATATTTCTCATAATCCGTTTTCTTGCACTCAAGCTTTATTCGATAACCGTTTTCCTCATATTCAGTTTCCGTTATGTGACCATTTTCATTGAAATAAGAAACCAGCTGCCCTTGATCAAATGGAATCAGCATTTCACAGTGAGTATAGTCGACAAAAATATGCTTGCGAATTTGATCTATCAATTCCTCGATGCCGACTTTGTTTTTTGCTGACATATACACAGAGCCACGATTAACCTGAGGGATATCCAATTCGGTAAGGTCCGCTTTATTATAGGCAAAAATCGTTGGAATCCCTTTTATGCCTATCTCGTTTAAAGTCTTATCCGTTATCTCTATTTGCTGCTCATGATTAGGATTGGAAAAATCGACAACATGGATCAACAGATCCGCTTCTACCACTTCTTCCAATGTGGATCGGAATGCTTTCACTAGATGATGGGGCAATTTAGACACAAATCCCACTGTATCCGTCAATAAAAATTCCTTTTTATCCGGTAGTGGAATGTTTCTTACGGATGTCTCAAGCGTAGCGAACAGCATATCCTTCTCCAACACCCGCTTCTCGGCTGTTGGATGGAACATCTCAATCAGAGCATTCATGATCGAAGATTTACCTGCATTGGTATAACCGACTAAGGATACGACAGGGATGGCATTCTTTTTCCGCTGTTTCCTCTGCGTTTGCCGGTGCGCAACAAGGTCTTCCAGTTCTTTATTCAAAACACTTATATTTTCCTCGATTCTCCTGCGGTCAAGCTCTAACTGCTTTTCACCTGCTCCTTTGTTCGTACCGACTCCGCCACTCTGACGCCCTAATGACTCCCTCAAGCCAACGAGACGCGGGAGCATATACTGAAGCTTTGCCACTTCTACCTGAAGCTGTGCTTCCTTCGTTTTCGCCCGATGCGCGAAGATGTCCAGAATCAAGATTGTCCGGTCGATCACCTTGCAATCCATGTCCCTCTCCAGATTACGAAGTTGCGAAGGGGAGAGTTGATCATTAAAAATGACGACATTAGCTTCTTTATACTCAACGAGATTTTTTACTTCCTCGATCTTCCCGGTACCAATAAAATGTGATGAGTTCACCCGATGCAAATTTTGTGTGATGGTCCCTGCAACCTCTACCTCACATGCTTCCGTTAAATTGGCCAATTCCTCCATTGAATACTCAAAATCCTTTTGACCGTTGAGATTAACTCCAACCAAGATTGCCCTCTGCTGTAATTCCATCATTTCAAATCCCTTCCGTACATACCTTACTCCCTATATTATACTTCAACAAACGTATCATGCTGCCTAAAAGCCAGCCACATTGTAGCAAACCAGACATCACTTGCATAACGATTGCTGCCCAAGCAAGTGTTTTTATTCGACTTCCTTTTACTAAAAAAGAAAATTCAACAAAAAAAATAACAGGACCGATTAATTTTTTTCAAAGTTTCACATGAAACAATTGGAAGCTCATAAATAAAAGCTCCCTGGTGCACCTTAAGATGCACCAGGGAGCCAATATTATTCTATTCTTTTATTCTCAATAACCTAAGACTATTCAATGTAACTAATAACGTCGCACCCATGTCGGCAAAAATCGCCATCCAAAGTGTTAACCAGCCCGGCGCTATCAATAATAAGGCCAGGATTTTAATCACCAATGAAAACGTGATGTTCTGCTTAATGATTTTTAATGTTTTGCGGCTTAAGCTGATTGTATAAGGCAGCTTCGATAAGTCATCACCCATTAAGGCAATATCGGCTGTTTCAAGGGCCGTATCTGTACCCGCCCCGCCCATTGCGATTCCTACCGTGGAAGCTGCCAAGGCCGGAGCATCATTGACACCATCGCCTACCATGGCCACTCGGTCATATTTTTGTTTCCATTGTTTGATGATGCCCAATTTATCTTGTGGCAATAGCTCCGCCTCGATCTCATGAACGCCAGCTGCCGCTCCAATTGCTTTTGCAGTTCCGATATTATCCCCGGTCAGCATGATCGTTTTTTCAATGCCCAATGCATGCAGTTTCCGAATTGCTTCCTTACTGCTTTCCCTTATTTCATCAGACACCGCGATGAGTGCCAGGAGCTTCACTTGATCGCCAAGCACCATAACCGTTTTCCCTGTATTTTGATAGCCGCTGATTAATTTAAGCACCTCATCAGAGAAAACTAAACCTGCCTCTTCTTCAAAAAGGTCGGGTTTACCAATGTAATAGATTCCTTGATTGATTTTCCCTTTTATACCTTTACCGGTGATCGCAGTAAAATCCTCTACCAATAAAGAATGATAGTCCACATCGTGGTTTTCAGCCTTTTGAAGAATGGCCGTGGCAAGGGGGTGCTGTGATCTGCTTTCTAAAGCAGCAGCGATAGCCAGCACGTCCTGTTCATTCAACTCATCAGATAACACTGTGAAATCAGTCACTTCAGGTACGCCCTTTGTTAGGGTACCCGTTTTGTCAAATGCAATCGCCTTTAAGGCTCCTGCTTCCTCCAAATGGACCCCGCCTTTAATCAGCACACCATGTTTCGCAGCATTTCCGATAGCTGTCACAATGGCGACGGGCGTAGAAATGACCAAAGCACAAGGACAACCGACAACCAGTACAGCCAACCCCCGGTAAATCCATTCACTCCAATCCCCGTTCATCACAATCGGGGGTAACACGGCAATGGCCAAGGCAATGAGCATAATGGCCGGCGTATAGAATTTTGCGAATTTATCCACGAAGGCTTGGGAAGGGGCCTTTTCGGCCTGTGCTTCTTCCACAAGGTGGATGATTTTTGCAATCGTCGTATCCTCAACTCGCTTCGTGACTTCCACTTCGAGCAACCCTTCACCATTTAAGGTTCCTGCAAATACTTCACCCTCAACCGTTTTAAAAACCGGCTCGGATTCCCCAGTAATGGCCGCTTGATTAAGTGTCGAGGCCCCTTTCATGATCCTGCCATCCATAGCAAGCTTTTGACCCGGTTTAACGATCATGATGTCGCCCACTTCAATCTCATCGACAGCAACCATCATTTCGTGATGCCCCCTACGGATCAAGGCTTCTTTAGGTGCGATGTTCATTAATGATTCTATAGAATTACGGGCCTTATCCATCGAATATTTTTCCAGTGCTTCACTTATCGCAAATAGGATGACGACGGTCGCCCCCTCGCCCCATTCACCAAGCACGGCCGCCCCGATGATGGCAACCGTCATAAGGGTGTGCATATCAAAGCGAAGTCTGACAAGATTTTTCAATCCATTGACAAATAATGAATATCCTCCAACTATGATTGCAGCTGCATAACCGATTACCGGCATTATGCTTCCATCAGCATATCGACTATCCAATATCCAGCTGATTAGCAAAAGGATAACCGAGAACACCACTTTAATATTTTCTTTTTGTTTCCAAAATGGTTCCCTTTGCTTTACCTGTTCCTGGTCACCGCGGATCTTCAGGTTATCAAAAGCCCCCGCCTTTTCAATCTCTTCGATAGTCGCGCTGCCCTGTACCGAAATCTTCGAGGCGCCAAAGTTGATTTTGGCATCCTTCACACCCTCTAGTTCACGGACATTGTTCTCAAATTTAGCCGCACAATTCGTGCAGGATAGACCCTGGATACGATATGTTTTCACTAATGGGGAATCAGCCATCGACCCTTACCTCCTGCTGATGTTCTAATGCAATGAGAATTAATTGCTTTATATGGTGATCATCCAAAGAATAAAAAGCCAACTTTCCTTCTTTTCGGTATTTTACGATTGCGTGTTTATAAAGGGTACGAAGATGATGTGACGTTGTCGCCATCGAAGCACCAATGATATTGGCCAGATCGCACACACACAATTCCTCATCCGTACAGAGCGCATAAGCTATCTTCGCCCTATTTTCATCGCCTATAACCTTAAACAGCTTCGACATGCTTGATATATTCACCTGGCTCATTTCCTCTTGAATGCGATTAACCTTCACTTCATCATGCAGGTGGACATCACATATATCTTTCAGTTCCGTCATCTTCTCACACCTCTCATTCAAATCTTCGTTTGATTATAATATAACATAATTCCCTGAATATTCAAATCTATATTTGAATGTATAAGCATCTTTTCTCCTTCCTCCAAGTTAGTGAAAGGGCCCATATGTCTTTATATGTGGGCCATCGTTTTTTGTTTCACTTCGGAGTTGCTCCCCTGGAATTTTGCTGAACAAAAAGGTCATGCTGTCCTCTTTCCAGGAACCCCATGAATCTCCTGATATCCAAACTTCTATCTTCATGCGAAAAAAAAGAAGGGACATAAATTCACGTCCCTTCAATCCAATGATTTCAGTAATTACCTATCGATACCTTGATAAGTATAATATATTTAATTTAGTATTTTTTAGAAACTATGATATACTTAGTCAAACCTTTTTAGCGTTTTACTTTACTTGTACCATTTACCCTGCTTATCGTTGAGCAGGGTTTTTTGTTATGTATTTTCACAAAACAAAAAAAGACAGACCCTATAACAAGGGTCCGTCTTTTTTTGTTTTTGAAATTATGCTTTTTGAACGTTAGAAGCTTGAGGTCCGCGTTGACCTTGTTCTACTTCAAAAGTAACTTCTTGGCCTTCGTCTAAAGATTTGAAACCTTCGCTTTGGATAGCTGAGAAATGTACGAATACGTCGTCTCCGTTTTCGCGTTCGATGAATCCAAAACCTTTTTCTGCGTTAAACCATTTTACTTTACCTTGTTCCATTGTTGTTGCCTCCTAGTGCATCTAAGCACAATGTATTACTATCCTTGCTCTAAGTCATCATCGAAAACGAAAAGTAGTACTTTTAGTATCCTTAGTACCGAACAAAAATAATTAAGACTAAGCATAACATTAAATGGTAGCGATTGCAAATAGTTTGGGGAAACTTTTTTCCAGCAATTTTTAATACTCTCTAAATTCGCTTAATATTAAGCAGTAACCAAAGTGGCTCTATCTATTACAGCTAATGGCTCACTTGACGGCTCACATGCATTTATACAAACAAAAGCCTCCCGTAAACAAAGTTAATGAGAGGTTTTTGTAGATGTTTACTTTTTTCATTTTTCAGTAATGAACTTTTCTACCATTTCTTCTAAAATCGCCGATTCATTTGCTAAGTCTTCATTTTGGTCCTTCAATCCAGTCATAATGATATTTTGTTGAATTGCAGCTGCCGAGATTTGCTCCGTTGTTGCGACTCCTTCTTCTGAAATCGCCGCAATTTCCTGAATGGATGCCAGGCTTTCATCCGAAGAATCATTGATTTTTTTCGAATGGGCGGCTAATTGTTCTGTGCCTTTCAGCAATTTCTCTACGGATTCAAATATCTTATTGAAAATCTCGCCATTGTTTTCCACTAAGGAAACACCATTTAATATATCCTGAAAACTCTCATCATTATTTTGGATGACTTTGGCTGTTTGTTCATTAATCCGCATAATGGATTCTGAAATGATATCGATGGATTCATCTGTTTGCACAGCCAATTTTTGCACTTCTTGAGCAACTACGGCAAAGCCTCTGCCGGCATCTCCCGCCCGTGCCGCTTCAATGGAAGCATTCAGGGATAGCAAGTTCGTTTGAGAAGCAATCACCCTTATTAAACCAATCACTTCATTTATCTTCACTACATCCTCTTCCAGGCTCACCAAATTGGCTTTATTGGCTTGGCCGTTTTCCATGATTTTATCCATCTGGCTCGTTACATCTTGCACTTGCTTACTTCCTTGTTCAGCAAGTGTATTCGTATGCATGGTAAATTCATTCATTTCATTCGTTTGCTCGTTCATTAAACGGATTGTATCCGATAAGTTACTGATCATATTGGAAATTCGGTCAATATGATGGGCACGTTCTTCTGAAGCTTTTGCATCTTCCGTTGTCCCCGTCACTATCTGGCCATAGGATTCCACCATCTCTTCAAAGGATTGCTGAATGGACACTGTCGTTTGATTCATCGTTTGAGCGTGTTCACGGACATTTTGGATAATATGGGCCAAACTTAATCTCATATCTTCGAATCCATTTGAAAGATCGCCAATCTCATCCTGTCTACCAACGGGAATCGATTTACTTAAGTCCCCTTTTGCCATTTCATTCGTGTAACCAACAAGTTCATTGACGGGGCCCGAGATCTTTTTCCCGATGACAACGGCGCACAGTACCCCTAATATAATGGCACTAGCAAGAAATAAGATATTATAGAATATCATTCTGCTTTTCAATTCACCAATGAATTTTGCATCCATATCGATTCCGACAATCGCATCCGTTCCTTCGATTGGCGTAAAGTATGACTTGTGTGTACCCCACTTATCTTTATATATTTCACTTAATACATCTTCTTTTCCATTTATCGATTTTGCCTGTTCCAGGGTGAAAGGGGATTCCACCATGTAGTCCTCGCTGCCGTTCAAGGCTACAATCATGTCGGCATCGTTCTCCCGCTTCAAAACATAAACATATTCGATTCCCTTTTTATCTTTAACAAAGGCATCTAACTTCCGCTTAATCTCTTCTCCCCGTACCGAAGCTTTGTTTATCAAAGTGGGATTGAGGCTTGCTGCTAAACTGTGGGCATTTTCAGAAAGGCGATCATCGAACTGCGGAAGGACATTCTCATTGATCACTTTATTAGTAATATAGGAAAAGCAAAGGCCCATGGCCCCTGCGAAAAGTACGAAAGGAATAATATAAAACAAGAATAGTTTTGCCAATAGAGATTTTTTAGGATTCAGCTTTGAAAATCTCATTTCCATGCCCCCTTAGTTGAAAACCAGGTGTTTTATAGTCAAATATGGTATTAAATCCAATTGAAGCAATTGGAGATTTTTATTCAAATTCTCACTTCTATAAAAGATGATTGCCATGCTCCGGTCATTTTGGAAAGGAAGCTGCCTATATTCCAAAACATGTTCGAATTCATGACGAAGTCCAGCATGATCAATACGTGCAACATCTTCCAGATTTATTTCCAGTGGAACCTCTGCAAAGAAAAAGCTATATATATGATCGTCCATCTCTTCCAATATCCGATTCCAATCGGGTTTCGTTCCTGAAAAATAGTGTTCATACATATTCATTCCATAGGCATGGTAACCCAGATCCGTTGTACCCGCTCCAGCAAAACGCAGGGGATTGATTTCAATGGGTATCACCCGGTTTCCTTTTTTGCGAATTTCAAAGTGTACAGGGTAATTCCTAAGTGGAAGGACCGTTAGAATATTCTTCATGAACTTTAGTGCATCATGATAGATTTCGTTAATGGCCAATTTCGAAGTATAATAAATTCGATCGGAAGTATCGTAATCATCCTTGAATAATCGTTTGAAGACATTCAAAATGACAGGTTCACCATCTTGATTGTAATAGCCATCAATGGCATACTCTTCACCCTGAATCCACTCTTCTATTAAAACGGTCTGGGAACCGACCACTTCTGAATCATATAATCCATCCGAATGAAGTAAATCCGCTTTAAGCTGGTTCACGGCTATATCCCAATCCTGCTCATTCTTGGCTTTGTGCACCCCTACACTCGAATAGCCAATATTGGGTTTGATAACTGCCGGAAACGGTATTTGATTTTTATCCAGGTCACTTATTATGGATAAATCAATATCTTGGAAATAGAAATCGGGATATAAAGATTTCATCAAATTTCGCACCTGACTCTTATCCTTCAATAACTTTGACCAAATGTATTCATTGCTATTCGGTTGGAAATGACCTAATAATGTTATGCCATTTTCAGAGTTTGTAAGAATTCTTTTGTCCATTTCCATGGACTTGAAAAATTCGGTATCTTTTTGAATGTTTAGCTTTTCTGATGTTAATGTGACTCCCCATTGCCCTTGTTCCAGCACTGGAATTTGCTGTTCCTCCAACACCTTTAGAAGAATTGGCGACACAATGGACTCATTCAAAATAATCATTTTTTCCACCTAACTTATACTGTTTTTGTATCTCCATATTTAATCGGTCAAAAGCTGTAAGTATTTAGCTTATATAGGTATTTATTATTAAAAATGCATTAAAAATAAATATATAAATATATCTTTTTACCTATTCGACCTAAGCTGAAAATTATTTGAGGACAAGGGAAAAGCCCGGATCTAGCCCCGGGCTCTCCTTTTTCCTATGCTCATGTTGAAGGAACTCCTTTCATTCTTGTACATCTACAAGATTTGATGCCGAACTTGAATAGGGCATACCCTAGCATTCCGCCAAACGTATTTAATAGAAGATCATCCACATCAAAGATGCCGATATTAAAGACAGCCTGAGAGACTTCAAAACAAAGACTTACTATAATGGAAATACAGCATACCCTCTTTAGATTTATATATCCCTTTCCAATAACGAGGGGTAGAAATATACCAAAAGGAATGAATAATGCGATGTTTCCTAGCAAATTGAATATATTGTGATATGTCCTATTTTGGACAGCACTCACTATTTCATTAAGCGGTATGAAGTTACCGAACAATAATAATCTATCCTTCATATTTGCTGGGTTTTTTAGATTACTTTGAAGCTGTTCCAGAAGAAAAGTTATATCAATATGGCCAAACTTAAATAAAATGACTTTGGTTAGCAAAAATATATAACTAGCAAACAAAGCTGGAATAATGATATCCTGTATTATTATTTTCTTCATTTCTCTTGCCCATCACGTGCATGCACAGAAGAAAAAGCAGTCACGATGACTCCACCCATATTATCTCCAGATACTTCATACGCGTTGGCCTGTACCTTAACCGTCTTTTTTGAGGATACAGGATAATAAGAGACTTCATATTCCACACCCGCTATGGTTCCCCCAATTTTCTTTTTCTCTTTTATATAAGTAAGGTATTCTTCCAAAGTAAAATTCTTTTTCTGCATGATTCTACTATGGGGAAGACCAACATAGCGGAAATGCCATGGCTCATATTCAATTCCTGTAATAGCCTTTTTATTTTCCGGATAACGTAAAATAAAACCGTATTTCGAGGCATTCTTTTGCAGCCACCTTCCTTCCGGGGCTTCATTCATACCTGATAAGGTGGAGCCTATATCAAGTGATAACCCTAAGTTGTGCTCACTATAGCCAGCTGGTAAAGCAAATGCAGACCCCTTTTCTTGATAGATCTGACTTTGCTCCTCTTCATTCCGATACCCGCTGCTAATCATGAAATGACGGACATTATCTTTTTCAGCCGCACGAACCATTTTCAAGAATTTCTCTGCCACACCCTGTGACAAGCGAATCCTTTCGTCCAACAGACCATATCCCTCTATTAGTTCTTTGTGTTGAAATAGATTAACCACATCAGATTTGATCCCTCCCCGATGTACAGGATGTTCCTTATTGACCAATAACAAATTCCCTTGGTAAACCTGATCCATAGCTATTTCTAACGTTACACTCTCCTTCGGAACCCTTAGACCATGTCTTTCATCAATAATTTGAAAATCACTGTCAGATTTATATTCGTTTACTTCACGTGCAAACAGCAAAAATAAAACAAACAAAAAAACCCACTTCTTCATGAACAGTCCTCCTTACCTTCTTTCTATAGGTTAGGAAAAATAGTTTAAAAAAATAGTGGGGAAATTATAAAATTTTTCTTAAATCACTGCGGTAATCGCACTTCAAATAGAGTCTGTACAGAATCGCTTTTAACGGATATCGTTCCATTATGCTGTTCGACAATATTTTTTGCGATGAATAAACCGAGACCCGTGCTTCCATCTTTATGGGACCGCGCCTTATCATTTGTGTAGAACATATCAAAAACATAAGGTAGTTCTTCCTCAGGTATACAAGTTCCATAGTTGATAACTTGCACCACAACCTCCCCTTTATCAGTGAAACCAAGGATATCCACGAACTGTCCATCGTTTCCATAACGTACGGCATTGGTCAATAAGTTTTCGAATACACGTGCCAATAGGTCGCCATCACCTGAAATATCTAAATGCGATGGAAGAGTCAATCTTGCACTCAAGTGGTTTTTTTCGAAGAGTGGATATAGTTCTTCACTTAATTGAATGAGCAATTCACTTAAGTTGAGGGATTTTTTCTCTAATGGAAGCATGCCATAGTTCATTCTGGTTATTTCAAAAAGTTCATCAATAAGTTTCTCTAAACGTTGGGATTTCGTATAAACAATCTTCGTAAAATGCCTGATTCGTTCTGCAGGTAAATCTTCTTCTCGAAGGATAAAGTCCAAATATCCCAAAACGGAAGTTAGAGGTGTACGTAAATCATGGGCCAAGTTCAGAACCAATTGATCCTTACTGCTTTCTGCAAAATCGCCTCTTTCTACGGCTTCTTGTAATTTCTCACTTGCCCGGTTAATATCTTCCGCTATATCCTGGAACTCATCTTTTGATAAGATGTCGACTCTGCTTTTAAAGTCACCATTTGCGAGATCATTGATTCCATTGGAAATCTTATTAAAGTATGTCGCATAAGGTTTTGTAAGGAAAAAGAAGAATAGTATCGAAAGTGGGATAAAAATGATTAAAAAGAAGTTTAGATCTCCATATATATTCATGATCAAACGCAAACGGAACAATGGATCTTCGACCTTTACATTCGTATGATAATAAAGTTGAAGGCCTTTATATATCAGGAAGGTAATGGTTCCGGCTATCAACATACTCAATGCAAGCAATACAATCATTTTAGCCCGGAAGCTTCGTAACATGTCAGCCATTGAATTTATATCCCACTCCCCAAACTGTCGTGATGAACTTGTTTTTATTTTTATCCTCGCCAAGCTTTTTCCTTAGCGTACGAATATGAACCATGACAGTATTATTGCCCATTTCATAATACGCTTCGCCCCATACATTCTGAAAAATACTTTCCGCACTAAATACTTTTTGGGAATGACCGGCTAAGAGAACTAAAATATCGAATTCCTTCGGAGTTAGTTCGATGGCTTCATCATATAGTATCACTTTGCGCTGATCCGGATAAATGGTCAAACCGCCGACTTCCAATATAGATTCGTTTGAGGCTTGATTCAACTGCATTGCCCGTCGCAATTGCGCATTCACGCGTGCGACCAATTCCATTGGGTTGAAAGGCTTGGTCATATAATCGTCCGCCCCCATCACCAATCCGGAGATTTTATCCAGATCGGAACTTTTTGCACTAAGAAAAATGATAGGCATTTGATATTTCTCTCTAATTTGACGGGTAACTTCATAGCCATTCAACTCCGGCATCATGATATCCAAGATGGCCAAGTCTATCTTCTGATCGCTAATAACACGAATGGCCTCTTTCCCATCCGATACCTTGATATAGTTATATCCCTCTTTCTCCAAATGCATAGCGACCAAGTCAGCAATTTCCACCTCATCATCAGCTATCAATATGGTAATCCGCTTCATCTGTATCTTACTCCCTTTTACATATTCCCATTACTATAATTGTACTCCATTCCATTCCGATTTTCCAAATTGCTACCGGTGACCCACCATAACTGATATGCCTTGCCATTAACCATGAATTTCATATACCTTTACCTTCATAGTCCCCTGAATATTTCAGGCCAATTTTTTTATTGTATCTTAATAAGAAAAAGCCACACACTATTGATCAGCTTTAACATTTCATATTTTTAAAACTTTTTCATTAAGAAACAGTGACGGTAGTATTGAAGAAAAATAGAAAGAAAAGGTTCACCAGTATTTTCGTGGAATAACTAAGACTAAATATAAAAATACTTAGGAGTTCATATTCAATTCATAACTTCTTTATATACTTGCCCTGTAATAAAGATCAAGAAAGGATGTATTTACATATGTCAAAAGATAAAAAACAAAAAGGATGGCGCCAGTTCATTCGGTTAGTTCAACAAACGAAGCCTTCTAAACTAATGATAGGGATTGCATTATCATTAAGCCTAGGTACAACAGGTGTAGGTTTATTAGTCCCTTTATTCACAAAAAATCTAATTAATGATTTTTCAATCAGTTCATTAAGCACCGAAAGGATCACACTTCTCGTTCTTGCCATTATTGTTCAAGCATTGGCCAGTGGATTTTCCATCTATTTATTAAATCGGATCGGTCAGTCTGTAGTAGCGGGTATCCGCGATCAATTATGGAAAAAATTACTCGTATTACCCGTGAGTTATTTTGATGAACATCCATCGGGCGAAACAGTCAGCCGAATGACAAATGATACAACTGTAGTGAAGGGATTAATCTCTGAACACCTCTCTAATTTCGTTACAGGAATCATTTCCATCGTAGGTTCCATGATCGTGTTATTCGTACTGGATTGGAAAATGACATTATTGATGTTCACTGCAATTCCACTCTCTGTTTTGATATTAATGCCATTAGGGAAAAAAATGCATAAAATTTCAAAAGGGATGCAGGACGAGACAGCAAGCTTCACCGCAGTCCTTCAGCAGGTGCTAACGGAAATACGCCTTGTTAAAGCTTCGAATGCAGAAGCTTTGGAATATCAAAATGGAAAAAAAGGAATCCATAAATTATTTCAATTCGGATTAAAAGAGGCAAAAATCCAAGCGTTGATTGCGCCGCTAATGAGTTTTGTGATGATGGCATTACTCGTGCTGATTTTAGGTTATGGTGGAATGCGCGTTTCTTCAGGAGCCCTGACAGCTGGAGCTCTAGTTGCATTCATCATGTATCTTTTCCAAATAATCATGCCAATGGCTCAATTAGCCAGTTTCTTTACACAATTCCAAAAAGCAACGGGTGCAACAGAGCGCATCATTTCCATTCTGGATTCAGTGGAGGAAGAAGATGCGATGCAGCCAGTTCAAAATATAAGTCAATCAATCAGCGTGGAGAACCTGAACTATAGTTATAATAATGGAGAACAGGTACTTAAAGATATAAGCTTTTACGTTGAAGCCGGAAAGGTTACTGCAATTGTCGGCCCAAGCGGCAGCGGAAAAACGACCCTTTTTTCGTTATTCGAGCGTTTCTACAAACCACAGCAAGGGTCCATATCCATAGGCGGGAAAAACATAAATGATTTCACACTGCTTTCATGGAGAAGCCAGATTGGATATGTTTCACAAGAAAGCCCGATTGTATCAGGTACAATTCGAGATAATATTTGTTATGGCATCGAACGGGATATAACGGATGAGGAATTAAATCAAGTGGCTAAAATGGCGTATGCAGATCAGTTCATTTCTGAGCTTCCGAACGGATATGATACAGAGGTTGGTGAAAGGGGCATGAAATTATCAGGCGGTCAAAGACAAAGAATCGCGATCGCTCGTGCATTTTTAAGAAACCCCAAAATATTAATGCTTGATGAAGCTACCTCCAGCCTAGACAGCAAATCAGAAAAAGTGGTTCAACAGGCATTGAATGATTTAATGAAAGGCCGAACAACAATAGTTATCGCCCACCGCCTATCGACCGTTATCGGTTCAGATCAAATCATCTTCCTTGAAAAAGGGAAAATAACAGGCAGCGGTACACATAAAGAGCTGTATAATACGCATTCATTATATCGCGAATTTGCTGAACAGCAGTTACACAAACTTGAACTGGCCTAATTCACCGAAAGGAAAGAAGAAGGATGACAAAAATATTGATTGTCGATGATGATGCACATATTCGCGAACTTATAAACTTGTTGTTAAGAAAAGAAGGCTTTGATCTATATGAAGCCTCAGATGGACTGCAAGCATTGAAACTAATGGAGAAAGTGAAAATCGATTTGGCAGTCATCGACATTATGATGCCTAACATGGATGGATGGCAATTATGCAAGGAGTTACGGGAATTTAGTGATATCCCCATTTTAATGCTGACTGCAAAAGGGGAAACAACACAGAAAGTAAAAGGTTTCGGGCTTGGGGCAGATGATTATCTTGTAAAGCCATTTGAACCGATCGAATTGGTTCTGAGAATAAAGGCATTACTAAAACGGTATAAAATCACTATTTCACAAACATTAAATATCGGCGAATTAAAGATGAATCGCAACACACATGAAATTTCATTCAAAGAACTGGAATATACGATTCCCTTAAAAGAATTCGAATTGTTGTTTAAATTAGCAAGCTATCCTGGAAAAACTTTTTCCAGGGAAGATCTTATCGAAGACATTTGGGGCTATGATTATGAAGGTGATGAACGAACTGTCGATGTTCATATTAAAAGAGTGCGAGAACGGTTTCCAGAATCGGAATTCCCCTTCCGGATTAAAACGATTTGGGGATTGGGCTACCGTTTGGAGATAACGAGATGAGAAGCAATCGATTTTTTAAACAAATGTTCGGCACGCTGTTTTTTGTTACGTTTATTTCAATTTGCTTTTCCGCCGGTTATTATATCATTGAACTATTGCCCTTAAGGTTAACCGATTATGTTCGGTTTCTGGCCACTATCATGACAAGCATCGCAATCATGATATCCATCGGTTATCTTATCCGCGCTATCCATCACAATAAACGGGTAAATATTTACCTCGAGATCATAGATGCCTTAAGGAAAATAGCAAATGGCGATTATAATGTACAATTGGATTTTAAAATGGAAAAGAAAAACGAAATGACGGATATCATTAACCACTTCAATCACATGGCCAAGCAATTGAAGCAAATGGAAGAAATGCGGCAGGAATTCATCTCTAACGTCTCACACGAAATACAGTCGCCCCTTACCTCCATTGTAGGATTTGCCCAAGCTCTTCGATTTAATAAGCTGACAACCAAAGAACGAAATCATTATCTTCATATAATAGAGACAGAGAGCAGGAGATTATCTAAATTAAGTGATAACCTTCTAAAACTTACATCCCTTGAATCCGAGCATCATCCTTTTGAAAGGACAGATTTCCGGCTGGATCAGCAAATACGAACCATTATTTTGGCTTGTGAACCCGCTTGGTTGGAAAAAGAACTCGAATTGGATATATCCTTAGAAAAAGTTCCAATAGTTGCAGACCAGGATTTAATGAGCCAAGTATGGACAAATTTAATACACAATAGTATCAAATTCACCCGCCATCGCGGAAAGATCACGATTCGATTACAACAGATAGATGACCTGGCATCCATAACGATATCCGACAATGGAATCGGCATTTCCGAAACCGACCAGTTCCATATATTTGAGCGATTCTATAAAGCCGACCTGGCAAGGGAACGCTCAAAAAGCGGCAGCGGTCTAGGCCTATCCATCGTGAAAAGAATTATAGAGATGCATGAAGGGACCATTTCCGTGAAAAGCGAACTCGAAAAGGGAACGACTTTCACCATTCTGCTTCCTATTTCGTGAAGGACTTTGTGATTTTGAAGTTTATTTTAAATCCATAGTAATAAAAAACAGCTGCAATGGCAGCTGTTTTTAAAATCTATTTGATGGTTTAGTATAAAGTTTGATTAAAATTAATTTCACCCTTAATAATCCAATTTTTTATTTCCGCCAAAAAGTTGAACAGTTTGCCTTATCAAAAATATTAAACTCGATCATTTTCTCAAGTAATGAGTAATCGACCGGACTGTCCCACTTGATACGTACCAACTGCTTGGTGTGATCATAGCCAGCCTGCACGATTTCATCAGAAAAATGATCAATCCCTGCCTTTTCAGGGGCAACAGCCAAATGATGTTTGGCTACGCTAAAGCCAATAATATATGTGTCATGATCGGTAAACATAGGCTGATTCCACGCAATTTTCGGCATTAAATTTGGAAATTTCTTAGTTACCCAAGCCAAAACTTCTTCCGTTCGGTCCCTATGTTGCGGGTTATCAATATTCGCTAAAAATTCTGCAAAAACTTCCATGTCATTCTCTCCTAAAATTTAAAATTATTTTTGAAGATGTTATTTTTCATG